>NZ_JACEGK010000035.1:0-25187 GCF_056859195.1 Streptomyces sp. NH27 | reverse complement strand
GTACGGGGCGCTCCCAGCACCTTCCCGGCGGGCTCCGGCTCGCCGGGCGGCGCCGTCGTCCGGGGCGCGGACGGAACCGCCGACGGAACCGCCGGGAGCCCGCAGCGCGCCGCGGCCACCGCCGGCCGCGGCGCCGGACCGATCGGCCGCCACCATGACGTACCCCGGGCCACGATCGTCAGCCACCACCGGCCATGCCCGTGGCACAGGCCCAGGATCATCGCGGTGGCCACGGCGATCAGGTGCTCGCGCCCGGCCAGGTTGGGATCGGCGATCGACTCGCACACCATCGATCCGCCGGTGAGCGCGAAGACGATCGGGGCACGGCGGATGACGGATATGTAGGTGAACAGGCCGACCACCGCGGCGGACGGCCCGGTGTCGAGCACCTGCCCGGTCTGCGGCGGCAGTCCCAGCCGCCACCAGCCCGGCCCCAGCGCGATCATCACCCGGACCGTGAGCGTCCCGGCCAGCGTCGTCGCATAGGCGATGAAGAGGGTCCTGACCCGGCCCAGCGCCAACTCGGCCAGGGCGAAGGCGAGGAAGAGCTGGGTGATACCCGCCCACACGGGCAGGTCGAGGGCCGGGACGTAGAGCGACACCGGCGTGCGCAGCAGGGCCAGCCACAGCGGCAGGCTGCCGTATACGCCGCCCAGCAGCCGTACGGCCACGGCGCCGGCCTGACGCTGCGCCAGGCCGTGGAAGAAGATGACGCCGAATGCGGCGATACAGGCCAGCAGGAGCCCCGAGGGCCCTTTCCTGGTCAGTTGCCGTACCGGATCGGCGATGATGCCCTGCCATTCGCGGCGCAGCGTACGCCAGAGGAACGTTGCTGCTGCTACGCAGGTACGGAGCGGGTGCACCTGTCTGTCTCCCCGAATCAATGTCCCCTCCCAGCAGCCGCCGCGTCCGCGATCGTGCCCAACGGAATCTAACCCCCCGGCAACTTGGTCTACACATAGGGGTTGCACATACAGGGCCTTCGGACGAAGGTTGACCCTTTTCCGGCCAGGTGTGCGTCAGGGCCGCGCCCGGCGGCCACATCGGCGCGTCGTCGCACGTCGGCCGGCGGCGGCCACCCCACCTGGTCGTATCCGGACAGGCCAGGGCCGAACGGGTGGATGTCTCGCGAGTCGGTACGCCGTACGCTGTGTTCGTGAATGGCTCCGAGGCATCCGGCATCCGCTCCGTCCGGAACAGGATTCGACTCTTCCGGTACGGCTGGGTTCCGGCAGTGGCCGGTTATCTGTGCCTGCTGGCGGGGGTGCTGGACGTCCTCGCGGCGATCTTCCCGCACATGCGCCGGGCACGGGTGCAGACCCTGGCGGTGGCGCTGCCCGGAGTGGTGTCCACGCTGGCGACCGCGGCCTCGCTGATCGTGGGCGTACTGATGGTGATGCTCGCGCACGCCCTGCGCCGCCGGAAGCGGCGTGCCTGGCGGGCCGTGATGATCCTGCTGCCGACCGGTGCGGTGCTCCAGGCGCTGCGCTGGCACCAGCGGGTTCCGGCCATCGTCACCGTGGTGCTGTTCATCCTGCTGCTGATCGCGCGCCGCGAGTTCTACGCGCTGTCCGATCCGCGCACCCGCTGGCGCGCGGTGGTCAACTTCCTCGCGCTGACGGCCTTCAGCTTCGGGGCCGGACTGCTGATCGTCAGCGTCCACTCGAAGACGGACATCGGCACGCCCGGCCTCACCGACCGGCTCCAGCACGTCGCCTACGGCCTGGTCGGCATCAGCGGCCCGGTCGAGTACGCCAGCGCGCGCACCGGCGACCTCGTGTACTACTCGCTCGCGGGGCTCGGCCTGCTGACCGCGGCGACCACCATCTACCTCGCGCTGCGCCCCTCCACGCCGGTGCCCGTGCTGGAGGAGACCGACGAGCGGCGGGTGCGCGCGCTGCTCGCCCGGCACGGCGGGCGGGACTCGCTGGGCTACTTCGCGCTGCGCCGCGACAAGAACGTCTGCTTCTCCCCCTCGGGGAAGGCGGCCGTCGCGTACCGGGTCGTGTCCGGGGTGATGCTCGCCAGCGGCGACCCGATCGGCGACGTGGAGGCGTGGCCCGGCGCGATCAAGGAGTTCATGGACACCGCCACCCGGCATGCCTGGGTGCCGGCGGCGATGGGCTGCAGCGAGACCGGCGGCGAGGTGTGGGCCCGCGAGGCGGGCCTGTCCGCGCTGGAGATCGGCGACGAGGCGTTCATCGACACCGACTCCTTCAGCCTGGCCGGCCGGTCGATGCGCAACGTCCGCCAGATGGTCAACCGGATCGAGCGCGCCGGCTACACCTGCCGGGTCCGCCGGGTCGGCGACCTGTCCGAGGCGGAGAAGGCGGAGATCCGCAACGCGGCCGCCGCCTGGCGCGGCACCGAGGTCGAGCGCGGCTTCTCCATGGCGCTGGGCCGCTTCGGCGACAGCGGCGACGGTGACTGCGTGGTGGTCACCGCACACAAGGACCCGGACGCCGGTGCTCCCGCGCCGGGCGGGAACATCCGCGCGATCCTGCACTTCGTGCCCTGGGGCCCGGACGGCATCTCGCTGGACCTGATGCGCCGCGACCGGGAGGCCGACCCCGGCCTCAACGAACTGCTGATCGTCAAGGCCCTCCAACTGACCCCCGAACTCGGCATCACCCGGGTGTCGCTGAACTTCGCGATGTTCCGCGCCGCCCTGGCCCGCGGCGAGCGGCTGGGCGCCGGGCCGGTGTTGCGCGCCTGGTGCGGCCTGCTGCTGTTCCTGTCCCGCTGGTTCCAGATCGATTCGCTGTACAAGTTCAACGCCAAGTTCCAGCCCCGGTGGGAACCGCGCTTCCTGGTCTATCCCACCGCCCGCGACCTGCTGCGGATCAGCGTCGCCGCGCTCCAGGCCGAGGCGTTCCTCAACCTGCCCCGGCCGAGCCTGCGCTGGCACGGGAAGGCGGACGCGGGCACCCGGCGCACGGACACCCCGCGCACGGACACCGGGCACTCGGACACCCGGCACGCGGACACCACCGCCGAGACGCGACAGGCCACCGCCCAGCACCGGTAGTACGCACAATCGGCAGCCCCCGAGGGGTAGTTCGCCGGATCGGCGGCCGCCGAGGGGTGGGACCGCCACACCCACCTGCTTATTTGCGTATTGATGCAACAACAGGCACACTCTTTGGCGTCGGGTCCCGCGTGTGCCGGGCACGCCCGGGACGCAGCACCATCACGGAACGGAGGCGGCCATGGGCGCAGACCCTCCCAGTTCGCGCTGCCTCCAGGGCATTCGCTGATCATCGACCGGTCGGGGCCCCGCGGCCCCAACTCCCCCGCGCCGCGCGCGGCGTCGGCCTCGACGAGGCACGGCACCGCCCGGGCGGGTCCTTGACGCTCACCTGTTCATCCAGTGCTCCACGACCGCACCGGGCTCAGCGTGTTCGGCGAACCGTTGCTGCTGGGCCTGGCCACGCTCGCCCGCGTGGTGGTGCTGGTCGCGGTCTCCACCGTGATCTGGGTGCCGATCGGCGTGAAGATCGGCTTCTCGCCGCGGCTGACCCGGATCGCGCAGCCCCTGGTGCAGGTGCTGGCGTCCTTCCCCGCCAACTTCCTCTTCCCGCTGGCGGTGTGGTTCTTCCTGAAGACCGGCCTGTCCATCGACATCGGCGGCACCTTGCTGATGGCGCTCGGCGCCCAGTGGTACATCCTGTTCAACTCCATCGCCGGTGCCATGGCCATCCCGTCCGACCTGCGCGAGGCGATGGACGACCTCGGCGTCAGGGGATGGCAGCGCTGGCGGCGGCTGATCATCCCCGGGATCTTCCCGTCCTACGTCACCGGCGGGATCACCGCCTCCGGCGGCGCCTGGAACGCCTCGATCGTCGCCGAGGTCGTCACCTTCGGCGGCACCACGCTGACCGCCACCGGCCTGGGCGCCTACATCGCCAAGGCCACCGAACAGGGCGACTATCCGCACCTGCTCGCCGGGGTCGCGGTCATGAGCCTGTACGTCGTCGGGCTCAACCGGCTGCTGTGGCGCCGCCTTTACCGGCTCGCCGAGACCCGCTACTCGCTGTGAACCTCCCTCCCGACACCCGCAAGTGGAGCACGTCATGGTGCTGAAGATCCTGCACAACCTGCGCGCCGGCCGCCGCGCCCGCGCCGGCCTCGCCCACCTCACCGCCGAGAAGCCGCGCCGTCCCGCCGACGGCGAACTGCTGCTGGAGTCCGTCGGCCTGACCAAGTCCTACGCGGGCGCCGACGGCGAACTGCCCGTGCTGTCCGGCATCGACCTCCGGATCCGCGCCGGCGAGGTCGTCGCCCTGCTGGGCCGGTCCGGCTCCGGCAAGTCCACCCTGCTGCGCTGCCTGGCCGGCCTGGTGCCCGCCAGTTCGGGCACCGTCAGCTACAAGGGCACCCCGCTCACCGGCGCCAACCCCGGCACCGCGATGGTCTTCCAGACCTTCGCCCTGCTGCCCTGGCTGACCGTGCAGCAGAACGTCGAACTCGGCCTGGAGGCCAAGGCCGTACCGCCCGCCGCGCGCGCCGACGCCGCGTTGCAGGCCATCGACCTGATCGGCCTGGACGGCTTCGAGTCCGCCTACCCCAAGGAGTTGTCCGGCGGCATGCGCCAGCGGGTCGGCTTCGCCCGCGCCCTGGTCGTCGAACCCGACGTGCTGATGATGGACGAGCCGTTCTCCGCCCTCGACGTGCTCACCGCCGAGAACCTGCGCGGCGAGCTGATGGAGCTGTGGGAGTCCGGGCAGTTCCCGACCCGCGCCATCGTGCTGGTCACCCACAACATCGAGGAGGCCGTGCTGATGGCCGACCGGATCGTGGTGCTCGGCGCCCGCCCCTACGGCACCATCCGCGAGGTCTTCGAGGTCGGCCTGGCCCGCCCCCGCTACCGGAACGCGCCCGCCTTCGAGGAGCTCATCGACCGCGTCTACCGCACCATGACCGGCCGTCAGAAGGAGACCCGCACCCCGGGCCGGCACGCACAGGTCGCGCTCGACAAGCGCACCCCCGCCAACGCCCCGCTGCCGCCGGCCAGCGTCGACGGGCTGTCCGGCCTGGCCGAGATGGTGCTCAACCGCGGCGGCCGCTGCGACCTGGCCGACCTCGCCGACGAACTCGGCCTGGAGATCGACGACCTGATGCCCCAGGTAGATGCGCTCGACCTGCTCGGCTTCACCACCCTCAGCGGCGACGACCTGCTGCTGACCCCCACCGGCACCGCGTACGCCGGCGCCGACGTCCAGGAGTCGAAGCGGATCTTCGCCGCGGCGGTGCGCAACGCCCCACTGGTCACGCTGATCACCCAGAGCCTTCGCCAGAACCCCGCCGGCACCCTGCGCGCCGGCTTCTTCCGCGACCTGCTGGCCCACCACTTCACCGGCGAGCAGGTCACCCGGCAGCTGGAGACCGCCACCGACTGGGACCGCTACGCCGAGTTGTACGCCTACGACGCCGAGCCGCAGGAATACCGCCTCGACGAGAACGACCCCACCCTGCTGCCCCCCGACCGGGAACAGCGCTGAACATGGCACTCCACCCCGAGAACCACCTCAAGAGCGCCCTCAAGAGCGACTTCAAGAACGGTGCCCACCCGCGCGAACGGCCGCCGACCCGTAGGCGTCGGCGGCCGTCAGTGCTCCGGGACGATCCTGGGTACCCCGGCCAGCCGTGCGTCCTGCTCCCGTACGGCGGCCGCGCCGTCCGGCTCCGCCGGGTCGGTGCCCTGCCCGGCCACGGCCTCGTCCGCGGCCAGTACCACTCCCACCAGCAGCGCCCGCACGTGCGGTCCGGCCGCCTGGTAGAAGATGCGGGTGCCCTCGCGCCGCGAGACCACCAGCCCGACCGCACGCAACTTCGCCAGGTGCTGGGAGGTGGCCGCCACATGGGCTCCGATCAGCCCGGCCAGCCGGCTGACCGGCAACTCCCGCTCGCTCAGGGCCCACAGCAGCCGGTAGCGCGACGGATCGGCCACCGCCTTGAGCACCTCCACCGACCGCTCGGCCCGCTCGCCGTCCCAGGCTACTTGCGTTTCCATGCAAATATATTAACCGCTCGCAGCGCCGCACCCGTCGCCGGCGCGGCCGCCGCTGATGTGGTCGAGCGCGGCGAACCGGCGGGCCAGGTCGAACGGCGAGTTGCACGTCGAACCGGCGGTGCCGGCCAGGCCGTACGCGCCTGGTGTGGGTGGGACCTCAACCGCCGGTTCCGGCTGTCGCGCGGCTGTCACGCCGCGCGCTTCCGGGCCGGCCGCTCGCGCTTCGCCGAGGTCAGCAGCGAGTGCAGGGTCACCCCGCCCAGGATCGCCGCGGCCTCGGCCTCGACCTGACGCCATACCGAGGTCAGCCCGGCCGCGGGGCCGGGGTAGTCCAGCGAGGCCAACGGCTCGCCGCGCAGGGTGATCAGCTCGCCGTCGACCGCGCGCACGACGTCCAGGAGGGTGATCTCGTCGGCCGCCCTGCCCAGCCGGTAGCCGCCTTCGCAGCCGCGCTGACTGCGCACCAGTCCGGCCCTTCGCAACTCGGCCACCACGGACTTCAGGAACCGGAACGGGATCTCCTGTGCGGAGGCGATGGCCTCGCAACTGAGCGGGCGCCCGGGCTCGCTGGCGAGTTCCAGAAGGGCGCGCGTGGCGTAGTCCGCCTTCGCGGAGATATGCATGCCCTCATCATGCCCGACGGACCGTCCGAGGCGGGGTTTTCCGCTGTGTACCGACCATTGCGGAAACATTGCCGCAGGTGAAGGCTAATAGACACCTCTTGACATCCTTTTCGGCGGCGCCCTAGCGTCCGGGCCATGAGTACGCCGCCGACGCAGCCTGGTGAAGGTTTCCATCCGCACCTGCACGACACCGACAGCCCGACCCCGCCGACATCGTCGCTGCGGGCCCGCCTGCACCACATCCGTGCCGACGCGCTGGACGGTGACACCGCCCAGACCGGCGGCATGCGCAGGTTCGCGGCCATCAGCGGGAAGACCGTCGGTTCGGAGAAGCTGTGGATGGGCCAGACCCATGTGGCTCCCGCCACCGCCTCCACCGACCACCACCACGGCGAGTCCGAGACCGCCATCCATGTGATCAGCGGGCACCCGGAGTTCGTCTTCGTCGACGACTCCGGCGACGCCCCGCAGGAGGTACGGCTGCGCACCTCCCCCGGCGACTACATCTTCGTCCCGCCGTTCGTGCCGCACCGGGAGGAGAACCCGGACCCCGACGACGAGGCCGTGGTCGTCATCGCCCGCAGTACCCAGGAGGCGATCGTGGTCAACCTTCCCGGGCTCTACGCGCTCGGGTCAAAGCCGGCTTCGGAGCCGGGTACGGAGCCGGGGGCCGGGGCAGGGGCCGGGTCAGGGGCCGAGGACGGCTGAGCGAGCCGAACGATCCGCGCAGGCCGACGACGCAGTTTCCGCCGCGGTCCGAGCCGCCCGACGGCGTACCGGTCCGACGACGAAAAAGGGGAGCCCTGGTGACCAGTACCGAATCCCGCCCGGACATAGCGGAGGACCTCAAGTCCGCGTTCCGGGAGGCCATGGCCGGCGTGTGCACACCCGTCGCCGTGGTCACCGCCATGGCGGGGCCGTCGCCCTACGGCACCACCGTCAGCGCCTTCACCTCGCTCTCGATGGACCCGCCGATGGTTCTGATCTCGCTGGACCGGGCCTCCGACCTGCTGGCGGTCATCACCGGAAGCCGCCGGTTCGGCCTCAACATCCTGGGGGCGGCGCAGCCCGACCTCGCGATGAACTTCGCCCGCAAGGGCGGTCCGGCCAAGTTCGCCGGCGTCGACTGGCGCCTCGGTTCCCAAGTGCCCCGGCTGCCCGGCGCGAGCGGCTTCCTGGCGTGCGAGGTCGCCGACCTGGTCACGGGCGGCGACCACGTCGTCGTCTTCGGCCGCGTCCTCAATGCCGAGACCGCGCCGACCCAACCGCTGACCTACCACGCGCGGGCGTTCGGCACCCACACCGCACTGGACGTCAACTCTCCCACCTGACAGCGGACTTACGGCCCACGCGCCACTCGACGAGGAAGCTGCCGAGGTTGACGCCGCCAAACTCGCCGGCGACCTTCACCGAGGGAGCCGCTGCCGCGCACAAAACCCTTTGTACGCCGAGTCGGTGCCTGCCTAGGATCGCACGCATGCGGCGCACAATCATCATCGGCGACATCCACGGCTGCTTCGACGAGCTGCTCGAACTGCTCGACGAGGTCGACATCCAGCCGGACGACCTGCTGGTCAGCGTCGGTGATGTGGTCGACCGAGGTCCAGCGCCCGGTGACGTGGTCAGACTCTTCCGCGAGCGCCCGAACTCGGTCGTGGTCATGGGCAACCACGAACGGAAGCACGTACGCGGGATCTTCTCCTACGCATAGGAGATCACGCGCTTGCAGCTCGGCGACCACTACACCGAGGTGGTCGACTGGATGCGGACGCTGCCGTACTACTTCGAGAACGAGCATGTCCGTGTTGTCCACGCAGCGATGCTGTCCGGGATTCCGCTGTCCGACCAGAGGGAGGAAATCCTCTGTGGCTCGACGAGGGGTGAACGAGAGCTCACGACACTGTTCCCGGACAGCTACTGGCATGACCACTACACCGATGCCAAGCCGGTGGTGTTCGGCCATCACGTAACCGGCCGGGAGCCGATGATCCGTGACGGCAGGATCTTCGGCCTCGACACCGGTGCCTGCCACGGCTGGAACCTGACCGCACTGTGTCTCCCGGGATTCACGGTCCACTCGGTAAAGGCGCATGCGGACCACTGGTCGACCACCAAGCGCCAGTGGCAGTTGCCCGTCCTGAAGACCAAGCCTTGGCATGACTCCACCTGGCTGGAGCTGGCTCAGGCGATAGAGCGGTTCTCCTCGGCACCTGACGCCGCCACACACAGGTGGCTGGAGGAGCTCCAGCAGTGGGCCACGGATCTACAGTCGGCATTCCCCACCCTGCTCGCCACAGCGCATCGAGTCGCCGACGGGCTCACCATCGACGAAGTACGCCGGCATCCCGCCGCGAAGGTTCTCTTCCAAGCCCGCAACGGCCGCCTCGACCAGACCGGTCTGGCCAGGCAGTGCCCAACTCCGCGCAGGACAATCGACCTGGCGGCCGTGTTGGGGCTGGTACTGGACGAGCTGCCCGACTGAGCCGTCACGTATTCGCCTCACCGCACCACCGCTGATGCCGGGTCCGCCCAAACGAACGGTGTGGCCAGGGTGGTTGGAGCTACCGGCGGGCTGCGGAGAGTCGGCCGTCAAAGGTGATGGCCACCGGGCACGCCAATGCCGTTGTCAACCAGCGAAGTTGGCCGACGACGGGCCGAACTGCCGTCACGCCACGACATGGTGGCGCAGTCCCGCGTGCGGGTCGGTGCCGTGCGCGACGTGGTCGATGTGGACGGTGGCCGCCGTCAACCGGGGTACGGCGTGGATCAGGGCGTGTTCGGCGGCGACCGCCAACTCGTGCGCCCGCACCACCGTCAGGTGCGGGTCGACCACGATGTCCGCCTCGGCTCGCAGCGCGTGGCCGATCCACCGCATCCGTACGGCTCCGATGTCGAGCACGCCGGGTACCCGGCGCAGCGCCTCCTCCGCGGCGTCCACCGACGCGGGATCGACCGAGTCCATCAGCCGCCGGTAGACCTGCCGGGCGGCGTCCTTCAGCACCACCAGGATCGCCACGGTGATCAGCAGCCCCACCACAGGGTCGGCCCACCGCCATCCGATCGCGGCGCCCCCGGCGCCCAGCAGCACCGCCAGCGAGGTGAAGCCGTCGGTGCGGGCGTGCAGGCCGTCGGCGACCAGCGCCGCCGACCCGATCCGCCGCCCGGTGGCGATCCGATAGCGCGCCACCCACTCGTTGCCGACGAACCCGGCCACCGCGGCGACCGCCACCGCCCACAGGTGTGTCACGGCACGCGGCTCCAACAACCGGTGCACGGCCTCGTAGCCGGCCAGCGCGGAAGAGGCGGCGATGGTCAGCACGATCGCGATGCCCGCCAGGTCCTCGGCCCGCCCGTACCCGTACGTGTAACGGCGGTTCGCCGCGCGCCGGCCCAGCACGAACGCGATCCCCAACGGCACCGCGGTCAGCGTGTCGGCCGCGTTGTGGATCGTGTCGCCCAGCAGCGCGACCGACCCCGACACCGCGACGACCAGCACCTGGATCACGGTGGTGGCGCCGAGGATGCCCAACGACAGCCACAGCGCCCGCAGTCCTTCACGCGAGGTCGCCAGCGCGGCGTCCACCTTGTCCATCGCCTCGTGGCTGTGCGGGGTGGCCATGTGCCCAATTCGGTTACGGAGCCGGGCAGTTCGCGAACCGCCGTGCTCGTGCGTGTGTCCGTGCTCGCCTCGGTGTTCGGGCTCGCGTCCGTGCTGATGCTCATACGTGTGCCCGTGCCCGTGCTCGTGCGTGTGCTCGCCGGCGTCCATGTTCCTACGGTGACAGCTCCGGCCGATTGCAGCCATCACCCTTCTACATGTGCTGAGCTGCTGCGATGCCGTCGCAACAACTCCTTCGTCGCCGGTGGCGGCCGGCCCGCGCGTGGTCGGCGGGGCCGGCGGGCGTGGCGGTCGGGAACCCGGCGGGGCAGGCGGGCCCGTTCCGCTCACGCCCGTACCGTTCAAACCCGTTCCGCGCACGCCCGTTCCGCGCACGCCCGTTCCGCGCACGCGCGTTCGCTCACGCCTGGGCAAGGCGCGGGCCGCGCCGCCGTCGCTCGCCGAGGGCGAAGGCGGTCGCGTAGACGGCGGCGGCCAGCGCCACGATCGCGAAGCTCGGCGGCATCTTCGGGACCGCATAGCTGATGGTCAGGCCGCCCCACATCTCGGCGACCGCGAGCGTCGTGGACAGGGCGAAGGCCCGCGCGGGGTGGTCGGTCAGCCGCTGGGCGGTGCCCGCCGGGGCGGCGAGCAGGCCGAGCAGCAGCAGCGACCCGACCGCCTGGGTGGCCTCGGCGGCGGTGACGCCGACCAGCGCGAGAAAGCCGAACCCCAGCAGGCGTACCGGCACACCGCGCGCCGCCGCGACCGCCTCGTCGACGGAGGCGAACATCAGCGGCCGGAAGACCGCGAGCACCACCGCGCACACTCCCGCCGCCACGGCGGCGGCGGTGCCGGCCTGGCCGGCCGACATCCCGAAGATGGAGCCGAACAGCACCCGGACGCCGGCGCCGGCGTTGTCGGCGCCGCCGGAGGTCGTGTAGAGGGTGAGGAAGAAGGCGCCCAGCCCGGTGATCCAGGCGAAGACGCTGCCGATGGCGACGTCGTCGGCGCGGCCGGAACGCGACAGCGCGCCGAGCAGGACGGCGACGGCGATGGTCGCGGCGTACAGCCCCAGCCGCAGGTCGATGCCGGCGGCGAGCGCGGCGAGCGAACCGGTGAACGCCATGTGGCTGAGCGCGTCGCCGGTGAAGACCTGGGCCCGCAGCACGAGGAAGTAGCCGACCATGCCGGACGCGGCGGCGATGGCCGCCCCGGCCAGGGCCGCGTGCAGGAAGAAGGGGTGCCCGAGCGCGCCGGGCCATCCGGAGGCGAGGACGGTCACAGCAGGCTCCCCGAGGTCCACGCGGTCGCGGTCGCGGCGGTCGCGGCCGTACGGTCCGGCGCCCGTCCGAGGCGCTCGCGCAACAGGCGGGCTCCCCAACTGGCCGCGTAGGCGGCGAAAGCGAAGGTGGTCACCCAGAATCCGATCGGGTACGGCGAGTAGTAGGCCACGGTCAGGCTGGTCCAGGTCACGGCGAGCGCGATCCCCACCGACGCGGCGATGCCGCGTACCGGACGGGCGGTCAGGTTCTGTGCGGTGGCGGCGGGCACCACCAGCAGCGCGAACACCAAGAGCGCGCCGGTGATCTGGCTGGTCGCCGCCGTCGCCGCGCCCAGCACGACGAGGAAGACGGTGGACAGCAGCCGGACCGGCACGCCGCGGGCGGCGGCGACCGCCGGGTCGACCGAGGCGAACAGCAACGGCCGTCCGACGACGGCCAGGACCAGCAGGACCGCCGCGCCCACGGCGGCCAGCACCTCCACCTGGGTCGTCGTGATCCCCAGGAAGCTGCCGAACAACAGGGCGTCGATCCCGCCGAGGAACCCCTTGTACAGGGCGATGAAGAGGAATCCGGCGCCGAGCAGGAACGCCTGGATGGTTCCGGTCACCGCCGCCTCCTCGCCGCCGGATTCGCCGCCGGACTCGTGGCCGGCCCGCGGGATGGCGGCGATCACCAGGGCGGCGCCGACGCAGAACGTGAAGTAGCCGTAGACCGCGCCGACCCCCAGCAAGGTGGCGCCCGCGGCGCCCGGGAAGGCCACGGTGGACAGGGTGTGACCGGCGAAGCTCTGCCGGCGCAGCACCATGTACCAGCCGATCGCCCCGGCCACGACGGCCACGATCGCGCCCGCGCGAAAGGCGTTGACCATGAAGGGGAACGCCCACATCTGCTGGATGTCGGCGACCGGGTTCCACGACCAGCCGGTCGCGGCGTCAGCGATCCGCACGGTCCACCCCCTCCCCCGCCGGCGGGTGGCGGTCGCTGTGCACCGCGGGCGCCTCGGGCTGCCCGACGACGACCAGCCGGCCGTCGGAGGTCCGCAGCACCTCGATCGGCGTCCGGTACAGGCGGGTCAGGGTCTGCGAGGTGATGACCTCGCCCGGGGTGCCGGCCACCGCCCCGCCCTCGGCCAGATACACCACCCGGTCCAGGTGCGCGAGGATCGGGTTGGCGTCATGGGCGACCATCACCACGCCGACCTTCTCCTCGCGGCAGATCCGGCCGATCAGGGCGGCCACCGACGCCTGGTTGGGCAGGTCGAGGCTGTCCAGCGGCTCGTCCAGCAGCAGCAGGCGGGGCTGCCTGACCAGCGCCTGGGCGATCAGCAGCCGCTGCTGCTCGCCGCCCGAGCACTGCCCGATCGGCCGGTGCGCGTAGGCCGACGCACCGACCATGTCGATGACCTCGGCGATCCGCGCGCGGGCGGTCCGCGCCGACCCCGGCCGCCCCAGCCCCCAGCGGTCGCCGTCCCAGCCCATCCGGACGATGTCCACACCGCGGATGCGCAGGCCGGCGTCGAAGCTGCGCCGCTGCGGCAGGTAGCCCACCTGGTGGGCGAGTTGGCCCGGCGCCCGCCCGAGCACGGTGATGCTGCCGTCGGTCGTCGGGACCAGCCCGAGGATCGCCTTGACCAGGGTCGACTTGCCGACCCCGTTGGGGCCCAGCACGGCGACGAACTCCCCCTGCGCGATGTCGAGTTCGACATGGGACCACAGGGTGCGTCCGCCGACCCGCACGGCCGCGTCCCGCAGGGACACCACCGCGGGGCCGGCCGGCGGCGTATCGCCCTCGGCCGGCCGCGGCGTACTGTCGGTCTCCGCCCGAGGCGTACGGTCGGCGGCCGGCGAAGTGGGCGCGCCACCTTGACGCGGACCGGGCGGGCAACCCTCGCGCGGGCCCGCGGCGGCGTCTTCACGTGGACCGGGCACGCCCTGGCGGACGGCCGCGCGGAGTCTGGTGAGCGGATGCACGTTATTTGCCCATCGCTTCGGCCAGGGCCCGCTGGATGCCCTTGAGCTCGGTCACCTGCCACTGCTGGAACGACGCTCCGGCCGGGGTGAGGGTCTCGGTGACCGTGGCGACCGGGATGCCCTTCGCCTTGGCGGCCTTGACCTGCGCCTGCACGTCGGGCGTGGCGTTCTGGCTGTTGTAGACGTAGACCTTGATCTGCTGGGCGGCGATCTGGTGGTCGATGGTGTTCTTGTCCTGCGCGGTGGGGTCGGCGCCCTCGCTGACCGCACTGAGGAACGAGTACGGCGTGAGCATCTTCAGGCCGAGGCCCTCGGCGAGCGGGCTGACGATCGACTCCGAGGCGCCGATGGGAGTGCCCGCGTACTTCGTTTTGATGCCGGCGATCAGGCTGTTGTACTCGCCGAGCGTCTTGGTCTCGAAGGTGTTCTTCCGGTCGTCGAAGTAGCCGGCGTCCGCCGGGTCGGCCTTCTTGTAGCCGGCGGTGATCTGCTCGATCACCTTGTGCACGTCGTCCGGGGCGTACCAACGGTGCGGATTGCCGCCGCCCTTGACCCCGACGAGGTCTCCCACGTCGAGCACCGAGCGCTGCGCCGAGGGATTGGACGCAAGGAGCTTGGACGCCCACGAGTCGTAGCCGATGCCGTTGACGATCGCGTACCCGGCGGTGGCGACCGTGCGCGCGTCGGCGGCGGTCGGCTCGTAGTCGTGCGGGTCGGTGGCGGGGTTCGTGATGATGCTGGTGACCTTCACATGGCTGCCGCCGATCTGCTCGGCGATGCTGCCCCAGAAGTTCTCCGCCGCCACCACCTGGATGACCTTGCCGCCGCCCGAACCGCCCGCGGTGGCACCGGCCTTGTCGTCGTCGGAGGACTTCGAGCCGGTGGAGCAGGCGCTGGTCGCCACCAGGGCGGCGACGAGTATCCCGCCGGCGGCGAACGTGGAGCGGCGGCGGTGCGCCGCGCTGCGGGCGACGGGGCTGGTCATGGCGGTTCTCCTCGTGCGGTGCTGGCCAGAACGCGGCCCGGCCGGCCGCGGCCCCCTCACCGTAATTGAAAACGAATCCCAATCCCACCTTGACTCAAGGCGAGATGAAAATCATTACAGAATCTTGACCTTCGACTCCGCCAGTCCCGGCCGGAAGCTCCTCGGCGGCACATCGTCACTGGTCACAGCGGTGCGCGGTGGGGCATGCGGCACCGGGCGCGGCGACCGCGCACCGCCGCAGAGGTGCGAACCGGCGCCGGTGGCCGCCGGCGCCGGGCCCAGCCGGTCGATGCGGCACGCCCGCCATCTCGATACATGCGTACATTGCTATATGTTAATGTCGCTATAGGAGTGTGACCGCGCTCGACACCAGAGAGACGAGGAGTGGCAGCCCATGACCGCCCCGACCGAACACCGGCAGCACGCCGACCACCAGCACGTCCACGGCCCCGACTGCGGCCATGTCGCCGTCCCCCACGGCGACCACACCGACTACGCACACGACGGACACCTGCACCGCAGCCACGACGGCCACGCCGACGAGTGCGCGACCGCGCGACACGCGGAGCACAAGGGACACACCCACGAACACGGTCCCGGCTGCGGCCATGTCGCGGTGCCGCACGAGGGCCACACCGACTACGTGCACGACGGACACCGGCACGCCGCCCACGAAGGGCACTGGGACGACCACTGAGCGCGGGCCCTACCCAGGGGGCCACTTGGGCCGCGCTTGGGCCCGAGCTGGGCCCCATATGGGACTCATTCTCATATGTTAGGTTTTGCATATGACGGTTCCCGTTCAACCGGATGCCTCGACGCTCGCCCTGCGAGCGGCCAGCGAGCTGCTGCGGGCCCTGGCGTCTCCCGTACGGATGGGCATCGTGCGCGAGCTGTCCACCGGCGGCAAACGGGTCCACGAACTCGTCGCCGCCCTCGGGGTCAACCAGCCCCTGGTCTCGCAGCACCTGCGCGTGCTGCGCACGTCACGCATCGTGGCGACCCACCGCGAGGCCCGCGAGGTCGAATACACCCTGGTCGACGAGCACGTCGCGCACATCGTGCTCGACGCGATCCGGCATGTCGAGGAGTGATCGGCCGGCCCGCAGGGACGGGGCCGGCCGTACACCGAACAACCATCGGCGAGAAGATCCGTGAGCGCAGCCCGGCCGGATGCGGTGCGCCCGAAGCGCCGTTGACACCAACAGCATCACCAGAACCACCAGCGCCACGGGCCCCGGGGATCACTCGCCCGGGGCCCGCGTCAGGCGGAGCCCGCGTTAGGCGGAGCCGCGAACTTCGTCCTACGGCTGGTGGGTTGGGCGGCCCGGTCCCGAAGGGCCGCGCAACCCGGTTGCCCGTCCGATCAGTTCGGTTCGGTTCGGTTCGGTTCAGCTCTGCTCAGCTCGGTTCAGCCCTGCTCAGTCGTCACCGTCCTGCCCCGGGTTGCCCGCGCCGAAGAGGACCTCCAGGGCGTCGACCGCGCTGCCGTCGTGGTCACTGCCGGCATCGCCGTGACCGGTCTGGACGTTGGCCGTCCGGTCGACCTCCAGGATGGAGTCGGAGTGCGAGTTGTCCAGGACGGTGAGCAGACTTCCGTCGGCCACCGCGGGCGCCGCCCCGCAGGCCAGCACTGTCGCGGTCAGCAGCAGCACCGCCCGTGCCCGTGGGAGCAGCGCGCTCATACGCCGGCCAGCTCGACGGCGGGGTGATGGCGCGCGATGTTCCGCTCCAGCAGCCGGGTGGACGCCGCGACGCCGATCCCCTCCACGTTGTCGACAGCCGGAAGGCGCCCGTCGGCGGCCTTGAGGTCGGTGAGCGCCGCGCCCACCGCCGCATGCGCCGCGAACAGGCAGGGCGTGCTGTAGATCGCCACGTCCATGCCGAGATCGGACAGCTCGCCCAGCGACAGCCGGGGGGACTTGCCACCGGCGATCTGGTTGAACAGCAGGGGCTTGTCCCCGACCGCCTCGCGAATCCGCCTGATCCACTCCACGCTGCGGACCCCGTCCACCAGAACGACATCGGCATCGGTGGCCGCGAGGCGCTCGGCCCGGCGCAGGATGTCCTTCTCCTCCGTCGCGTCGGTACGGGCCACCACGACCAGATCCCGGCGGGTCGCCAGCACCATCTCCAGCTTCTCGAGATACTCCTCCAACGGAAGCACCTGCTTGCCGTCGGCGTGCCCGCAGCGGCGGGGGCGCTTCTGGTCCTCCAGGATCACCCCCGAGGCCCCGATCCGCTCCAGGCCCTCCACGACGTGGCAGGCCACCTCCGGGTCGACGTAGCCGTCGTCGATGTCCACGAGCAGGTGTTGCCGGGGGAAGGCGCCGCGCAGCCGCTGCACGAAGGCCACCATGTCCGGCCAGGCGATGAACCCGATGTCCGGCAGCCCGTAGTACGACGCGGCGAACCCGAAGCCGGAGACGAACATCCCGTCGAAGTGCTCGGCGGCGAGTGACGCCGAGTACATGTCGTAGACGCCGATCAACGGCGTCGTGCCCGGCGCGGCGATCTGCTCACGCAACTTCTGTCCATAGCTCAACGTGGCTCTCCTTCGGTGTCGGCGCCCTGAATCGGGCGCAGCCCAAGCCGCCCCAACGCGACGGGCTTTACCAAAGCAAGATGATTTCTCCATCGACTCTTGATGCAAAGATCGCCAAGCCTTTAGTCACTCGCACGGCCCAAACCGTTCACCGCAGAAACGTTACGGAACCAATCGGACATCTCCGCGTACGGCCCAACCGGCACTTCCCGGCCGCCGCGAAGCCGGCTGGTGGACGACCGACCGTTCAGCAGGGCGGAGCGGGCCGGGCAGAAGAAACCCCCGTTCTGCGGGGAGTTGTCCGCAGCGGGAAGTGGCAGGCGGCCGCGTGGGCGCCGCCTGCCGCGTCCTGGGTGTGCAACGACGGCTCGTGGGCGGCGCATTCGTCGGCCGCGTGCGGGCAGCGGGTGTGGAAGCGGCATCCCGCGGGCGGATCGAGCGGGCTCGGTACGTCGCCGTGCAGCACCACCCGGGTGGAGGTTCGGGACGGATCGGGGACCGGGTCGGGGACGGCGGACAGCAGCGCGTCGGTGTACGGGTGCCGGGGACGGTCGTACACCTCCTCGGCCGTGCCCTCCTCGACGATCCTGCCGAGGTACATCACCGCGACCCGGTCCGCGATGTGCTCGACCACGGACAGGTCGTGGGCGATGAAGACGTAGGCGATGCCCAGTTCGCGCTGGAGCGAGGTGAACAGGTTGACGATCTGGGCCTGTACGGAGACGTCGAGGGCGGAGACCGGCTCGTCGCACACCAGGATCTCCGGGCGCAGCGCCAACGCGCGGGCGATGGCGATGCGCTGACGCTGCCCGCCGGAGAACTGGTGCGGGTAGCGGCCGGCGTGATCGGGGTTGAGGCCGACGAGTTCCAGCAGTTCACGGACCAGCCGCCGATGCTCGCCGCGCGGGGCGGCGTCCCGGTGGATCAGGTACGGCTCGCGGACGATCGCCTCGACGGTCATCCGCGGGTCGAGGGACGCGAAGGGGTCCTGGAAGACGAGCTTGATGTGCCGTCTGGCGGCCCGCAGCCGGCTGCCGCGCAACTGGTCGAGCCGCTCGCCCAGTAGCCGGATCTCACCCGAGGACGGCCGGTCGACGGCGGTGAGCAGCCGGGCGAGGCTGGACTTGCCGCACCCGGACTCGCCGACCAGGCCCAGGGTCTCGCCGCGGCGCAACTCCAGGTTCACCCGGTCGACGGTCGTGACCTGCCCCGTCGTACGTCGCAGCCGTCCGCCGCCGACCGGAACGTGCTTGACCAGGTCGCGGACTTCGAGGATCAGCGGTGCGCCGGTCATCGGCCGGTCACCTCCTTCCAGTGGTGGCAGGCGCTGGTGTGCAGCGGGGCGACGCTGTGGTGCGGCGGCGCGGTCGCGCACCTCTCGTCCGCGTGCCGGCAGCGGGCCCGGAACGCGCAGCCGTCCGGCAGTGCCGCCGGGTCCGGCGGTGCGCCGTCCAGGACGGCGAGCGGGCGGCCGCGCGAGCCGCGCCGCGGTATCGAGTCCAGCAGCGCCCGGGTGTAGGGGTGGGCCGGCCCGCGGTAGAGGTCGACGGCAGGCGCCTGTTCGGCGACCCGGCCGGCGTACATCACCACCACGCGGTCGGCCGCGTTGGCGACGATTCCCATGTCGTGGCTGATCAGCACCAGGCTGATGGCGTGTTCCGCCTGGAGGTCGGCGAGCAGTTCCAGGATCTGCGCCTGCACGGTCACGTCGAGCGCGGTGGTGGGCTCGTCGGCGATCAGGACCTCGGGGGTGAGGGCAAGGGCCATGGCGATCATGACCCGTTGCCGCATGCCGCCGGAGAACTGGTGCGGGTAGTGGCCGGCGCGCCGGGCGGCGTCGGCGATGCGCACCCGGTCGAGCATGGCCACCGCCTCCCCGGCCGCCTGACGGCGGGTCAGGCCGCGGTGGGCGCGGAAGACCTCGGCGATCTGGAAGCCGACCGGCAGCACCGGGTTGAGCGCGGACAGCGCGTCCTGGAAGACCATGGCGATGTGCCGGCCGCGGATCTTCCGCAGCGCGCGCCGGTCGAGTCGCAGCAGGTCGATGCCGTGCAGCAGGATCGACCCGCCGGTGACGGCCGCGCCGGGTGGCAGGATGCCCATGACGGCGCGCGCGGTCAGGCTCTTGCCGCAGCCCGACTCGCCGACCACTGCCAGCGTCCGGCCGGGCTCGGTGCGGTAGCCGACGCCGTCGACCACGACGCTGCCGGCGCCGGCCCGGCCCGCCCGGTCGGCGAAGGCCACCCGCAGGTCGCGGACCTCCAGCGGTGGCGCGGCGGGGTCGTATCCGGGGAACCGGGCGAGCGGGTGGGTCCGGGCGGTGGGCGCGCCTTCGATGGTGGTCATCGCAGCCTCGGGTCGAACGCGTCGCGCAGGCAGTCGCCCAGCAGGACGAAGCTGAGCACGGCCAGGGACAGGAACAGGGCGGGGAACAGCAGCAGGCCGGGGTGGGTGGTGAAGTACTGCTGCGCGGTGTTCAGTTGGACGCCCCAGGAGATCGAGGGGGCGGTCAGGCCGACGCCGAGGAACGTCAACGACGCCTCCGCGGTGATCACCCCGCCGATGTTGATACTGGTCAACACGGCCACCGGCATGATCGCGTTGGGAACGGCGTGCCGCAGCATGATCCGCAGTGGGCCGGCGCCCAGTTCACGGGCGGCGGTGACGTAGTCCAGGCCGCGCACGGCGAGCACCGAGGAGCGCATGATCCGGGTCAGCACCGGCCAGGAGAACAGCGCGAGGACCAGCGAGACGCTCAGGATGCTGTGCACGCTGAAGGTCTCCAGCACCACGATCATCCCGACCAGCATGGGGAAGCCGAAGAAGACGTCCATCAGCCGGCTGATCAGCAGGTCGAGGATGCCGCCGAAGTATCCGGCGACCGAGCCGAGGACGACGGCGACGACCAGGGTGAGCGCGGTGGTCAGCAGACCGATGCTGATGGAGTCGCGGGCGCCGTGCACGACGTTGCTGTAGAGGTCGCAGCCCTGCACGTCGTAGCCGAACGGGTGGCCCGCGGTGGGCCCCTGCCCGCTGCGCGCCAGGGAGCACTGGTGCGGATCGCCGTGCCCGAACCAGCCCGCGAAGGCCGACGGCACGGCCGCCATGGCGCACAGCAGCACGACGACGGCCAGCGGGAGGAAGAAGCGCGGGCGGCGCAGCAGGCGGTGCAGGGTGCCGCGATCGGCGGTTCCGCCGGAAGCGGCGGCGTCGGAGGTGGGAGCGTCGGGCCCGGTGTCGGCGGAGGGCCTCTTCCGCAGCGCGCTAGTCAAGGCGGATCCTCGGGTCGAGTACGCCGTAGAGCAGGTCCACGATCAGGTTGACGAAGAGAAAGACCAGGACGAGCAGGGTGCTGATGCCCACGACGGTGGGGCCGTCGTGCTGCTGCACGCTCTGGAAGACCTGGTAGCCCAGGCCCGGCAGGTTGAAGATGCCCTCGATCAGGATCGTCCCCGACAGCAGGTAGCCCAGGTTGGTCCCCAGCATGGACACCACGGGGATCAGCGAGGTGCGCAGCACGTGCCGCAGCAGCACACGGGTGCTGCCGAGTCCCTTGGCAGTCGCGGTGACGACGAAGTCCGCCCCCAGGTTCTCCAGGATGCTCGCCCGGGTCAGCCGGGAGATCTCCGGCACTCCGAGCAGCGCCAGGCACAGCGCGGGCACCAGATAGCTCATCGGCCAGCCCGCGTCGGTACCGGACACCGGGAACCAGCCGAGCTTCACCCCGAGCAGGTTCTGCGCCACGTAGGCGGTGATGAAGTACGGCACGCCGAGGATCAGGCTGGACCCGCCGAGCACCGCCAGGTCGCTGAACCGGCCGGCCCGCAGGGCGGCCAGGCAGCCCAGGGAGATCCCGGCGACCGCCTCGATGACCCAGGTCATCACCGCGAGTTTGACCGTGACCGGCCAGCTCGCGGTGATGATCGCGGAGACCGGCGTGTTGTTCAGGTCGATGCCGAAGTCGCCGTGCATCAGGCCGGTGACGTAGTGCCAGTACTGCACGAGGAACGGGTCGTCCAGGTGGTAGTGCGCCCTGATCGCCGCGGCGGTCGCGGGGGTCACCACGTGGCCGGGGCCGGCCAGCGACTGGACCGGGTCGCCGGGCAGCGCGTAGACGGCGGCGTAGATGACGAAGGTCGTGCCCAGCAGGACCGGGACCATCAGCAGTACGCGGCGCAGCATGTAGCTACCCACACCGGCCCCCTCGGTGTGCAAAGCGGCCGGCCGCGCTCATCGGACGGTGACCGAGGACAGGTCGACGTCGCCGAGGTAGCCCAACTGGACACCGGTCAGCCGCTTCGCGTGCACGGCGCCGCTGACCGGGTAGTACAGCGGGGCGAGCGGCAGGTCCGCCATGGCGGTGCGGCCGGCCTGCTGGGCGAACCGCAGCCCGTCGGCGGCCGTACCCGCAGCCGCGGCCTTGTCCATCAGGGCGCCGAAGTCGGCGCTCTTGTAGCCGGTGACGTTGGTGCCGGAGCTCGCGCCGAAGAGCTGGTCGTCCTGCGAGTAGATGTTCGGGTAGGCCGCGCCCATGTAGAGCAGGAACGGTCCGGTGGTCTTGTGCGCCAGCAGGTTGGGGTAGATCTGGTCGGTCGGCTGGACCTTCAGCGAGATGGAGGTGATGCCGAGGTTGGTGCGCAACTGGTTGACGATCGCCTCCAGGACGGTCTGGGACTCGGGTTCCTGCTTGGTCCACAGGGTGAGCGAGCCGTGCCAGCCGCCCGCGGCGGCCAGCAACTGCCGTGCCTTGGCGGGGTCGTAGCCGCAGGCGGCGCAGTCGGTGCCGCCACCACCGGCGATCACGTCGGGGGCGATGCCCGCGGCGGGCTGGGCATGGCCCTGGAGCAGCGAGCCGACGATCGCCTTGCGGTCGATGGCCAGCGAGAACGCCTGCCGCACCCGCACATCGGTGAAACGGCTGTCCCACATGGGGAAGCCGAGGTACTCCACGGCGGCGGTGGGCGAGGTGACGAGCTGCGCGGCGTACGTCCGGCTCGCCGTCGACAGGTCGTTGCCGCTCGCCGTGGCGATGTCGACGGCGCCGGAGCGGAAGCTGGTGAAGGCGGTGGCGTCGGTCTGGTAGGTCTTGACGGTGATCTGCGCCGCGTGGCCCTTGGCACCCTGGTAGCCGTCGAAACGCTTGAGGGTGATCTGCTGCCCGCCGGGGGCCAGCCCGGGCGCCGCTACCTGGTAGGGGCCGTTGCCGATCGGGAGCCGGTCGTAGCCGGCGAGGTTCTTGAACGCGGCCTTGGGCATCGGGGCGAAGGCGGTGCCGGCCAGCACGTAGGGGAACGTCGACAGCGGCTTGGTCAAGGTCACCTTGAGGGTGTCGGTGCCGGTCACCTGGACACCGGAGAGCTTGTCGGTGGTGGGTTTGCCGTTGGGCGGGTTGAGCGCGGCGTAGCCCTCGATGCCGGCGAACAGGTAGCCGTTGGCCATGGTGTTGGGCGCGTAGGCGGCGGCGTTCCAGGAGTCGGCGAAGGACTGCGCGGTGACCGGCTCGCCGTTCTGGAACTTCCACCCGGACTTCAGGGTGATGGTCCAGTGCCGCTGGTCGGTGGACCGCACCGACCGGGCGACGGCGTCGACGACCTTGCCGCTGCGGTCGACCTGGGTCAGCGGGGTCCAGATGGCGTCCGCGACACCGCTGAAGCCCGCCCGGCCGGGGGTGAGATGGGCGATGTACCAGGTCGGAACGCCGATCGAGTAGGAGCCGCCGTCGGCTGTCGCGCCGCCGGCCTGCGTGCCGCCCCCGCCGCAGGCGCTCGCGGCGGCCAGCGCGCCGACCGCGCACAGGGCCGCCGCGGTTCTGCGGCCGACGCGTCCCGGCCGGGTGACACGTCCCGGTAGGCTGACACGTCCTGATCGGGTGACACGTCCTGATCGGGTGACACGTCCTGGTCGTGGCGGAGTCATCTCGGGTACCTCCAGGCGTGGTCTGCATTTCGGGTGTGCCGAGACTGGCCCCTTACGGAGGCGGCAGCTTTATCGGTGCGGGCAAAAACGCCGCGGTCGTTTTGTCTCGGCGCACATGCCGCACGGCCGCGGGTCGCTCCCCGGCCGCGCCGGGTGTGACCGGGTGTGCCGGGTGTGACCAGGTGTCCGGCGGATCTCCCACCCCCGACGGCGACTGCGGTACGTCACCGGGGCACGGTCCGGTCGGGGGGTTGCCACGGGTGCTTATGATGTGGCGATGCCGAGCACTTCCCGTACCGCCTCGCAGGTCACCGGCTCGACAGCGCGCGACGAGCCCGCTGGGACGACGCTGCGCCGCCTGCGGGAGCACCTGGGTCCGCTGGTACTCCAGGTCGAGTGCGCACCACAGAGTGAGGACGTCCTGATCGGCCGGCAGGTCGTCCACGACCTGTGCGAGCCGGTGCCGGGCCAGGCCGACGGTGTGCTGCTGGTCGTCGGCGGCTCGCCGGAGCGCGAGGACTGCCTCGACGCGCTACGGCAGGCCGGCGCCGCACGCTACAGCGCGGTCGTCGTCAAGACCCGCGGCTGCGACCTGGCGGCGGCCACCGCGGTCGCGAACGAGGCGGGCGTCGCCCTGCTGGTGATCCCCGACGACATGCCGTGGCGGCACTTCGACGCGCTGGTCACCGCCGCGACCAGCGCGTCCGGGCCGGCCCAGGACACGTACACGTCGATCGGCATCGGCGACCTGTTCCCGCTGGCCAACGCCATCGCCTACCAGGTCGGCGGGGCGATCACCATCGAGGACCCGCTCGGCCACGTGCTCGCCTACTCGAACCTGCCGCACCAGGAGATCGACGAGATCCGGCGGCAGGGCATCCTGGGCCGGCAGACCCCGGACCGCCCGACCAACCTCGACGAATACCACCGGGTCATCCGCGCCGACGGGCCCGTGCGCTTCGACATCCCCGACACCAAGCACGTCGACCGGGTGGCGGTCGCGGTACGCGCCGGGCCGCAACTGCTCGGCCTGCTGTGGGCGCTGGACGGTACCCCGCAGCTCGGCGAGGGCGCGGAGGCGGCGCTGGAAGAGGCCGCGAAGGTCACCGCGCTGCACCTGCTCCGGGCCCGCAGCCACCGGGACCCGGACCGGTGGAGCCGCGGCGAGGCGCTGGCGTCGCTGCTGGACGGTGCGGTGTCGGGGCGTACGGCGGCGGCGCAGTTGGGCATCGCCGAGGACACCACCAGCACGGTGGTGGCCTTCGCGCAGGCGGCCCCGGAGGAGATGCCCGGTCTCGGTGGCGCCCGGATCGTCGAGCTGGTCGGCCTGTACTGCGAGGCGTGGCATCCGCAGGCGCTGTGCACGACGACCGGCGGCCTGGTCTACGCCCTGCTCCCGACCAGGACCGACCCGGGCTCAGAGCGGCGGGTGGTGAAGTTCGCCGAGAACGTGGTCGGCACGGTGCGGCGCAGCGCGGGCCTGGCCCTCCACGTCGGCATCGGGATGCCCGCGGCCCGGCTCGGCGAGGTGCCGGCCGGCCGGCGCGTCGCGGACCGGGTGCTGCGGGCGCTGACCGGCACCCCGCAGGCGCCCACGATCGCCACCGTCGGCGATGTCCGCAGCCGGGTGACGCTGATGGAACTGACCGAGCGGGGTGCCCCGTCGGTCGACCTGCCACCGGGCCCCGTACAGCGGATCATCGAGCACGACGCGCAGCGCTCCACCACGTACGCCCAGTCGCTGCTGGCGTATCTGGACGCCTTCGGCGAGGCGATTCCGGCGGCGGCGCAACTGGCCGTGCACGAGAACACCCTGCGCTACCGGGTCCGCCGCATCCAGGAGCTCTTCGACCTCGATCTGGACGACCCCGACACCCGGCTCGTGGTGTGGCTACAGCTACGGCTGCACCAGATCTCCGGTTGACGCCGGCCGGCGGCCGCCACGGCGACGCCGCCGGCTCGATACCCCCGGCTCGATGCCGCTGTCCGCTCCGACAACACCCCCCGGCTCAATTGCACGGGCTCCACGATTTCCGGACCCCCTCCCCGCACATACCGTCGCCCGGACAACACAGCCGAGCCGATGGGGGAACCCATGCTGGAGCAACCGCTATACGCCCTGACCGACCCGGTGCGACTACGTGAACTGGTCGCGGGCCACGGTTGGGCGACCCTGGTCAGCGCCACCGGCCGGGGCGGCCCGGTGGTCTCCCATCTGCCGGTGATCCCGGACCCGGAACCGGACGGGGAC
>NZ_JACEGK010000034.1:0-25751 GCF_056859195.1 Streptomyces sp. NH27 | reverse complement strand
TGAAATCGCTGGACCCCACGGCGCCCCTGTCCCGTCCGGGGCCGCCGTCCTTCCGCGGCGGTCGGCCACATCGGGGGCGCGGGTGGCCGTTCCCCTGGCTCCGCCGGGGACCCGCGTGCTCAGCCCCCGCGGCGGTCGGTCGGCTCAGCCCGGCGGCAAGCCAACCGTTCGGTTCCACGCGGTGCGCCGGACCGCCATCCTGGAAGAGGAACCGTGAGGGGAAGGACGGTGGTCCGGGCATGCACTCGATCGAGGCGTTGCGCACCGCGGCCGACGGATACCGATACCTGGACGAGGGCGGCCACGTCTACCTGGACCACACGGGTGCGGGCCTGCCCGCGCGAGCCCAACTGTGGGCCCACGCGGAGCGGATCACCGCCGGCTGCTACGGCAACCCGCACTCGGTCAGCCCCGCCTCGGCGGCCTCGGGGGAGTTGGTGGAGCGAGCCCGACGCAGGGTGCTGGCACACTTCGACGCGGACCCGGCCGAGTACGCGGTGGTGTTCACGGCGAACGCGACCGGGGCGTGCCGGCTCGTCGGGGAGGCGTACCCGTTCGCACCGGACACCCGCTTGGTGCTGACGCTGGACAACCACAACTCGGTCAACGGCCTTCGGGAGTACGCCAGAAGCCGCGGCGCGGACACGGTCTACGTACCGCTGCGGGCGCCCGGACTCGGCGTGGACGCGGCGGCGATGGACGCGGTGCTGGCCGCCCCGCCGCCGGGCGGCGGCCTGCTGGCGTACCCGGCACAGAGCAACTTCAGCGGCGTGCGGCACTCGCTGGAGTGGGTCACCCGGGCGAAGGCGGCGGGTTGGGACGTGCTGCTCGACGCGGCCGCCTACGTGCCGTCCAACCGGCTCGACCTGTCCGCGGTGCGCCCGGACTTCGTCGCGGTGAGCTGGTACAAGGTCTTCGGCTACCCGACCGGCATCGGCTGCCTGGTCGCCCGCCGGGAGGCGCTGGCCCGGTTGCGCCGCCCCTGGTTCTCCGGCGGCACCATCCACGTCGTGAGCGCACAGGGCCAGTGGCACCATATGGCCGACGGCGAGGCCGCGTTCGAGGACGGCACCGTCAACTACCTGAGCATTCCGGACATCGAGTTCGGCCTGGACTGGATCCGGACGATCGGCACCGACGCGATCCACCGCCATGTCACCGCGCTCACCGCGGAGTTGCTGACCGGCCTGGTCGCGCTGCGGCACTCCGGCGGCCGGCCGCTGGCCCGCGTATACGGCCCCCCCGACACCGAGGGCCGCGGCGGCACCGTGGCGCTCAACCTGCTCGACCCGGCCGGGACGGTCATCGACGAGCGGATCGTCGCCCGCGACAGCGCCGCCCGCCGGATCTCGCTGCGTACCGGCTGCTTCTGCAACCCCGGCACCGGGGAGGCCGCGTTCGCGATCGACCGGCGCACCCTGGGCGGCGCGGTGCGCACCGCCACCGGCACCATCGACGACTACCTCGGCCGGCTCGGCCTGCCCTCCGGCGGCGCGGTCCGGGTCTCCCTCGGCCTGTCCTCCAGCCGCGCGGACGTCGCCGCGTTCCTGGACTTCGTGGCCGCCACCTACCGCGACCGCACCCCGGACGCGGCCGGCCTCAGCCCTCGACTGGTGTGCTGATCGCCACCGCGGGCACCGGGTCGGTCCGGGGCGCCGGCCGGCCGACCGTACGGCACCGGCCGGCCAGCACCGCCCACGCGCCGGCCAGGAACAGCGCGGTGAACCCCGCCAGCAGCAGCCAGTCCACCCACACCGCCCGCCCGAACGAATCGCCGTAGGACGCCAGCAGCGGCGGGCCCAGCGGCGAGGAGCCGTGCGCCCACAGCCCGGGCAGCCCGATCCCGCCACCCAGCCCCTCGAACGCCCACCGGTTGGTCATCGCCTCGCTCAACACCCGCCCGGCCCAAGCCATTTGCGGCACCGGCACGAAGGCGCCGGAGAACAGCACCTGCGGGAAGCACAGCAGCGGCAGCATCAGCGTCGCCTGCTGCGGCTCGGCCACCGACGCCGACGCGAGCAGCCCGAGGGCCAGCGCCGCGGCCGACGCCAGCAGCACCGTGGTGAACAGCGAGCCGTACGTGCCCCAGCCGGCCGCCGGCAGCCGGTCGAGGCCGCGCAGCACCGCGAGCAGGAGTGCGTCCGCCCCGGCCAGCACCGGCATCAGCAGCGCGGCCTTCGACAGCAGGTACGGGCCCAGCCGCAGCGCGGTGAGCCGTTCCCTGCGCACCACCGGCAGTTCCGTGCTGACCTGGAGCAGGCCGTAGGTCAACCCGAAGAAGAAGCCGCCGAAGGCGATCCAGAACAGGATCATCGCGGCCGAACCCGGGCTGGGCGCGGCCGGATCGAAGGCGCCGGGGCGGAAGAGCAGCGCGAACATCGCCGCGATCACCACCGGCGAGCCCACGACGACGGCGGCGGTCAGCCGGCTGCGCAGCATCAACTCGGTACTGCGGCGGGTCAGCAGCCACCACTGGCCGACCGCGCCGAGCGGCCGGTCCTGGTCCTGGCCCTGCCCCCGGTTCCGTTCCCGGCGTACCGGCACACCGGTCAACTCCCGTGCCACGGCGTCGGGTTCGGGCAGCTCCGGCAGTTCGCGCGCGCCCCGGCGGGTCACCGCCGCGTACACCTCCTCGACCGTCGGCACCGCGAACGCCCTGGTCAGGTCCTGCGAACGGCCCAGGTAACCGGGGTGGCCGTCCGGGGTGAGGAAGAGCACCCGGTCGCAGCGGGCGAGGTCGGCGGGCGCGTGCGTGGTCAGCACGACCGTCACCCCTTCACCGGCCAAGTCCCGCAGCGTCCGCATGAGTTCGGCGCCGGTCGCCGGGTCGAGCCCGGTGGTCGGCTCGTCCAGGAACAGCACCCGCGGCCGGGTCAGCAGTTCCACCGCGATGCAGGCACGGCGCCGTTCGCCCTCGCTCAGCGTCCGCACCCGCTGGGTGGCCCGCGCGGACAGCCCGACCGCGGCCATCGCGCCGTCCACCGCCGCGGCACGTCGCTCCGCGCCGGCGGCCGCCGGCATCCGCAGCCGTGCCGCGTAGGACAGCGCCCGCACCAGCGGAAGGTCCTCGTGCATGACGTTGCCGTGCGGCAGGTAGCCCAGCGCGGGCCGCAGTCCGGCCGGGTCGGCGCCGTCGTGCAGCACCCGGCCGCTCGAAGGCAGCCGGATGCCGGCCAGGATCTCCAGCAGGGTGGTCTTGCCCGACCCGCTGCCGCCGGCCAGGGCCAGCACCTCGCCGGGCGCGACCGCCAGGTGCACACCGCTCAGCGTCTCCCGCCCGCCGCGCACCCGTTGCCCCACGCCGTACGCCGCCACCTCCAGCCCGATGCCGCCCGTACGACCCGTGCCGTCCATGCCGCCGGCCACGTCCGTACCGCCCATGTCACCCGCCTCGCCCATGCCGCCCGCCTCGCGCCTCACCCGCTGTCCGGTCGCGGGAGTCCGTGCGGACTCCTACCCCGGAGCGGCACGTAGCGTACGCGAGGTGGGCGGGTGATCGGGCCGAGCGCCGAGCCGCCGACCGTGCGGTTGACCGGGTCGAACGGCCGTGCCGGGGCGGTGCCGTGCGGGTCCGGGTCAAATGGGGCGCGGTGAACGGCGTCCTACGGATGGATGAATACTGTGGGCCGCGGCAGATCCACCCGCTCGCGGGTACGGGGATGCGGTGCCGCCGCAATACGCTGGTCCCGCGCGGCCGTTCCGAGCCGCGGCCGAACCTGCCGGGCCCGCGTGGCCGTCGGCTCGGGCCGTCGCGGCGGTCCACCGCGCCGCCGCTTTGCCCGTATTCTCGCCCCCTCAGCCGAATGGGAGCCCGCACGATGTCCGCAAGTCCCCTTGCCCTGCCACCGGTACGGCTGCTGCCCGCGGACGTGCTCGCCCGGCAGGCGCTGGCCGCGCCGCTGCTCGACCGCGCGCTGCGGCTGACCCGGTGGACCGGGGAGCAGCGCCGCGTCGACGGCATGGGTGAACTGCTGGACGACGAACTCGCCGCAGCCGTCGAGGTGTTGGGCCTCTCCGGTGACGATGGGCCGGCCGACGCCGCGCAGGCGTGGGGCGTTGCCGTGGACACCGGGCTGCTCGTGCTGGAGATCGACGAGGAGGCCGAGGAGTCCACGCCGACCGGCGAGGCGGCCGGGCGGGCGGTGCCCGGTGAGGTGTACGCGCGGATCGGTACGGGCGACGCGGCGGGTGGCGCCGACCCGCACGACGTACTCGACCTGTGGCTCGGCGCGCTGGAGTGCGTGCTGGCCGAGGCCACCGTGCTCGACTACGACGACCTGCTCGGCGACCCGGACGGTGACGGCGAGGCGATCACCCCCGAGGAGGCCGATCAGTACGGCGACGAGGAGGCCGAACTCCTCGACGCGGCGCTGGTCAACCTGTACGCGCTGGCGGCGCTGGAAGCGGACGAGGAATCGGACGAAGGGTCTGACGAGGGCTCGGGCGAAGGCACTGGCGGAGGATCGGGCGGGGGATCGGAGCGGACCGGTACGCGGGACCGCCGCGCCGTGCCACTGCCCGTGCTCGCGGCCTCCCTGGTGATCCCCGACGAGATGGAGCAGCCGAGCGAGGCCGTACTCGAAGAGGTCACCGCCGTGATGCTGCGACTGGACGAGCACTTCCGGCTGCTGGAGGCCACCGGCCTGCTGGAGTACACGCCGATGGACGAGGCGCTGATCGAGGAGGCCGACGACGAGGGCGTGGCCGCGTTGGGCGGCGGTTCGGACGAGCCGGACGACGACGAGATCGCCCGGTACGGCGCGGTGCGGCTCACCCCGCTCGGCGTGCACGGCGTACGCGAACGGCTCGCCGACGTGGGGGCGTATGCGCCCGTGCTCGGCGACCTCGCGGCGGCCAGTGCGGACGACCTGCTCGGCGCGCTCGGCTCCTATCCGGACCACGCGGTGCGGGTCGAGGCGGAGGCGTGGCTCGCCCGGCGCGAACCCGCCGCCGCGGCCGCGGAGTTGCTCGCCGCCGCGCAGGGGGACGGCGCCGACGGGCCCACCCGGCGGCTGGTCTGCCAGCAGGTACTCGCGCTGCTCGGCGCCGAAGCCGAGCCCGCGGTCCGCGCCGTCCTCGACGACCTGCGGCTCGGCGGGCTCGCCCGGGTCTGGCTCACCGAGCGGCACGCGTCCGACGTCCCCGCGCCCACCACCGACATGGTCTACTGGCTCACCATCGACACCGTCGCGGCCCAACTCGCCGCCGACAGCGACTCCGACGAGCTCGCCTCCCTCATCACCGAACTCATCGCCCGCCACGAGGGGTTCTTCGCCGACGCCTGGCGCGTCGACCACCCCGCCACGGCCGCCGTCCTCGAAGCCATCGGCCGCGTCCACCCCGACCGCCCCACCGCCAAAGCCTCCCGCAAAGCCGCCTTCAAAGCCCGCTCCCGCCCCCGGCGGTAGCTCCCGGTTGCGCAGGCCCCGAACGGCGCCCCGGTCCCTGCCACTTGGACGATCTACGGGTGTCGGCCCCACCTCCGGCCGCCGCGACGGCCCCGAAACGTACACCATCGGCGGTGCCGAGCCGGGAGTTGCCGGCTGGGCACCGCCGAGGTGGAACGTTACGGCTGGCCGAGGTGGAACGTTACGCCTAGCAGCCGCTCAGGACGGAGCTGAGCGCGGACTTCTCGGCGCTGTCCACGTCCAGACCGTAGTAGTGCTTGACCTGCACCCACGCGCGCGCGTAAGTGCACTGGTAGGACGCCTGCGGCAGCCATTCCGCGGGGTCGTCGTCGCCCTTGGAACGGTTGGCGTGCGCGGAGACCGCGAGGAGTTGGGGCCGGGTGGTGTCGTTGGCGAACGCTTGGCGCTGCGCGGTGGTCCAGGCCCAGGCGCCGGAGTCCCACGCCTCGGAGAGCGGCACGAGGTGGTCGATGTCGAAGGTCGACGGATCGGTGGTCGTGACACCGTCGTACGGGCTGGTCCAGCTGCCGGAAGTGGCCTTGCACGAGCTGTCGGTCACGACGTCGGAGCCGTCCCGCTTGATGACGTACTCCCGGGTGTCGCACGTCCCGGAGATGGTGATCCAGGTCGGGAACAGGCTCCGCTCGTACGTCGAGGCGTGCGTCTCGGGCGTCGCGGTCATCTCGGAGAGGTAAGTACGGGCCGTGGAGGCGGCAATGGGCGTCGGCAGCGCGGCCTGCGCCGTACCGCTGCCGGTGAGCAGGATCGTGGCCGCGAGCAGAACGGCCCCGGCTGACGCGCAAACGCCGCGCAGGAGACGGGTTTTGGGCATGGCTGAGCGCTCCCGTGACTAGAGGGTCGGAAGGGGTGGAGGAGTTGCCCCACCAGCGTCCCGGTCTCCGGTCTATGCGGGTAGACGGTCAACGGTGAATTTTATGTGCCCATGACATTCTGTTCGGTGATGGCACGGCAACGGCCCGGCCCCGTACGGGAACCGGGCCGTGTGTTCGAACGCGAGGGCTCTCAGGCGTATTTACGGGGGCGGCAGTCCGGTAGGTACGCCCCACGGGGCAGCCGCCCGGCGTCAGAGCGCGGCCGCGCCCGGGTCGACCATCGCCTTCGCGGTACGACCGTCCGCGAAGGTCCCGAGCGCCGTCATCTCCCACTCGCCCGAGTTCTGCTTGACCATCTTCGCCATCAGCACCCCGCGCCGCGCCTCCCCGCGGGTGAGGTCGAACCGCACCATCTCCTCGTCGGTGGCGGCGTCGAAGAGCCGGCAGTACGCCTTCGCGACCTTGTTGAACTTCTGCCCGCTGTAGGAGTTGACGGTGAAGACCAGACCCGTGGCGTTCGCCGGGAGCGCGCCGAGGTTGATGGAGATGACCTCGTCGTCACCGGAGCCGGCACCCGTCAGGTTGTCCCCGGAGTGCTGGATCGCGCCGTTGAGGATGGTCAGCTTGCCGAAGTAGCAGGTGGCGATGTGCTCGCGCTGCGGCCCGTAGACGATGACCGAGGCGTCCAGGTCGATGGCCCAGCCGCCGAACGCGGGCGCCCAGCCCAGGCCCATCCGGACCGTCGACAGCACCGGACGGCCCGCCTTGACCAGCGAGACCGACTGGTTCTTCTGCAGGTTCACCCGGCCCTTGTCGAGGCTGATCTTGCCGGCGCCGGGCGCGGCCGCGGGCGCCGGGGGAGCCGCCGGAGCCGCCGGAGCCGCGGCGGGCGGCGGCGGGAACTGCGCGGCGGGCGCGCCCGGGGGCGGCGGCAGATGCGCGGCGGGCGGTCCGGACGGGGGCGCCGAGAAGGGCGAGGCGGGGGCCGCGGGCGGTGCGACGGGCGGAGCCGCAGGGACGGGCGGCGCGACCGGCTGCGCGGCCGGGGCCGCGGGCTCCTCCACGCTCACCCCGAAGTCGGTGGCGATCCCGGCCAGTCCGTTGGCATACCCCTGCCCCACCGCGCGGACCTTCCAGGCACCGCCTCGCCGGTAGACCTCCACGATGACCAGTGCCGTCTCCGGGCCGAGCCCGGTCGGCTCGAACGTGGCGACCACCGAGCCGTCGACGCCGCGGACGGTCGCGGTCGGGGTGGTGCCGGCGAAGACGCCACCGCCGTCGATGCTGGCGGTCACCACGATCTTGTCGATCTCGGCGGGCACCGCCGCGGTGTCCACCTCGATCGAGTCGGGCGCGGAGCGGCCGCCCGAGTGGTGGGTCACCCCGGGGCCCTCGGGCTGGTTGTAGAAGACGAAGTCGTCGTCCGAGCGCACCTTGCCGTCAGAGGTCAGGAGCAGACCCGAGACGTCGAGCCGCACGGGTGCGGAGACGTCCACCACCACTCGGGGTACGGAGAGCGGCACATTCGAGCCAGGCGTCATTGCGGTCATGCTCCAGGTAACGACAAATCCTTCTTCACGGTTCCATCACCCGGCGGCCGGGCCGGGGCGGGCCGGGGGCCGTTCCTTCCGCACCGGCGGCCTCTTCCGTAGTGGTCGAGCCCCCGCCCGACGGGTCCGCGTCGGCGTCGTTCGGTCAGCGCGGCCAGATCGGCGGGTCCGTGCAGAAGGCGCCGCCGAGGTGCGCGTGCGCGGGGTTCGCCGGGTCCAACTCGCCCTGCTCGGCGACGAGTTGCGCGGCGAATACCTCGGAGTCGTCCTGCGGTTCGTAGCCCAGCGCCCGCGCCGACCCGAGGTCCCACCACAGCCGGGTGTTCGCGGAGGAGCCGTAGACGACGGTGTGCCCGGTGCTGCCCGCGCTCAGGGCCGCGTGGAAGAGCCGGGCGCCGTCGGCGGGGCTCATCCAGACCGACAGCATCCGCACGTTCGCCGGTTCGGGGAAGCAGGAGCCGATCCGGACCGAGACGGTGTCGATGCCGTGCAGGTCGGCGTAGAGCTGGGCCAGGTCCTCCCCGAAGCACTTGGACAGCCCGTAGAAGGTGTCGGGGCGGCGTGGCGTTTCGATCGGGATCAACGGGTCGTCGCCCTGCGGGCGCGGGGTGAAGCCGACCGCGTGGTTGCTGGAGGCGAAGACGACCCGCGGCGCCGCGCCCCCGGTGCGGACCCCTTCCTCGCGCACCGCCTCGTAGAGGTTGTACGTGCCCTGGATGTTCGCCGCCAGGATCTTGTCGAAGGTGGACTCCAGGGAGATGCCGGCCAGGTGCAGCACCGCGTCCACCCCGCGTACGGCTTCGCGCAGCGCGTCGCGGTCGGCGAGGTCGGCGGTGATCACCGTGTGCGCGGCCGGTTCGCCCGCCACCGGTTCGATCGGTTCGATCGGTTCGATCGGCTGCACGTCGAGGAGCCGCAGGTCGTAGCCGTACGACGGCAGCAGGCCGCGCATCAGGGTGCCCAGCCCGCCGGCGGCACCGGTGAGCAGGACGGTTCGAGGAGCGGTCATGGTGGTCCTCCTGGTTCGGTGACCGGCTTCGACTGCCGGCTTCTGCGGCTGGCTTCTGGGGGCTGGTTTCCGTGGCCGGGCCCGGTACGTGGGACGCGCGGTGCGGACGAGGCGGGATGAGTATATCCATGAATTGAGTTCAGATACATAGACAATCTGCGGCGATCGTCGCGTTGTTGGCGGGCGGCTCGCCCGCTTGACCCGTGCTGGGAACCTCGCCTAGCGTGGCAGCGTTCATGAATATAGACGTTAATCACAAGGGCGCACATCGCGCCGACCAAGGCTCCGAGGGGGACCCCGATGACCTCGCCCGCACTCGCCGAGCGACTTGACGGCCTGCTGTTCTTTCCCGTGACGGCTTTCGGCTCCGACGGCTCGCTCGACCTCGACGCCTTCCGCGCCCATGTGCGGCAGGGCGTCGAGGCCGGGGCGGCGGCAGCCTTCGTCTGCTGCGGCACGGGCGAGTTCCACGCGCTGGCCCCCGAGGAGTTCGGCGCCTGCGTGGCCGCGGCCGTCGAGGAGGCGGCGGGCCGGGTGCCGGTGGTGGCCGGCGCCGGATACGGCACCGCGCTCGCCCTCCAGTACGCCGCCGTCGCCGAGCGGGCCGGCGCCGACGGCCTGCTCGCCATGCCCCCTTACCTGGTGCTGCCCGACCAGCAGGGCCTGCTCCGCCACTACACCGCGCTCGCCGCCGGCACCGGCCTGGACGTCATCGTCTACCAGCGCGACAACGCCGTGTTCACCCCCGAGACGGTGGTCGCCCTCGCCCAGGTGCCGAACATCATCGGTCTCAAGGACGGCCTCGGCGACCTCGACCTCATGCAGCGGATCATCAGCACCGTCCGCACCGAACTGCCCGGCCACGACTTCCTGTACTTCAACGGCCTGCCCACCGCCGAACTCACCGGCCTCGCCTACCGCGGCATCGGCGTCACCCTCTACTCCTCGGCGGTGTACGCCTTCTCGCCCGAGATCGCGCTCGCCTTCCACCGCGCGCTCACCACCGGTGACGACGCCACCGTCGGGAAGCTGCTGGACGGCTTCTACCGACCGCTGGTCAACCTCCGCAACCAGGGCCGGGGTTACGCGGTCGCACTGGTCAAGGCGGGCGTACGGCTGCGGGGTCTGGACGTCGGCGAGGTGCGGCCACCGCTGTCCGAGCCCGCCCCGGCGCACGTCGAGGAGTTGGGCGAACTCATCGAGCGCGGCCTCGCGCTGGTCGGCGAGCACTGACATGGCCGCCGCCGAGACGCCCCCCGCGGGCACGCCGACCTCCGACCGGTCGGCTTCCGGCCTGACTGCTTCCGACGTGCCCGCCGCCACGCCCGCCGCCACGCCCGCCGCCGCGCCTGCTGCCACGCCCGTCGCCATGAAGACCTCCGCCTTCCTGTACCCCTGGGACGTCGTCGGTGACCCCGAGGCCGCCGACCGCGTCGCCGCGCTCGGTGTCCAGCAGGTCACCCTCGCCGCCGCCTACCACTCCACCCGCGCCCTGACCCCGCGCCACCCCGGGCACCGCGTGGTCACCGCGGAGCACGCCGCCGTGCTCTACCCGCCCGACACCGGGCGCTGGCGGCCGCACGCGCTGCGCCCGTACCCCGCGGGTGCCTGGACCGGCGGTGACCAGGACGCCTACGGTACGGCCGCGGCGGCGCTGGCGGCCGCGGGTCTCGAAGTGCACACCTGGGTGGTGCTCGCCCACAACTCCCGTATTGGCGCGGAACATCCGGACACCAGCGTGGTCAACGCGTACGGCGACCGCTACCCGTGGGCGCCCTGCATCGCCCAACCCGCCGTCCGTGCCTACCTGGTGGAGCTGGCCGCCGAAGCCGCGCCCCGACCCGGCGCCCTCGGGACCGAGTTGGAGTCCCTCGGCTGGTACGGCCTGGCCCACCTGCACGCGCACGACAAGATCGGCGGCGTGCCGCTCGGCGACGCGGCCCAGTACCTGATGTCGCTCTGCTTCTGCCCGCACTGCCGCGAGGGCTACGCCGGGCTGGGCGCCGACCCGGACCGGCTCGCCGCCGCCGTCCGCGCCGCGCTCGCACCCGTCTGGTCCGGCGGCGACGCGGACGGCGGGCCGCGGGCAGGGCAGGCTGCCGGTCCGGACGGTATCGAGCGGCTGCTCGGCGCCGAGTTCACCGCGCTGACCTTGAACTGGCGTATCCGCATGGCCGGTTCGCTCCAGGCCGAGGTGATCGCCGCGGTCCGGGCGGCCGCGGCCGGGCCCGGCTTCCAGGTGCTGATGCACGCCGACCCGGTGCCGTACCGCTGCGGCGCCAACGCCGGTGTCGATCCCGCGCACATCCTCGGCCACGCCGACGGCCTGGTGCTGCCCTGCACCGGCGGCCCGGCCGCACGCGAGGCGGTCCTCGCGCCGCTCGCCGCGCATCGGCGCGAACACACCGTGCTCGCCGCGAACTTCACGGTCGTGGCCGGCATGGGCGGCAGCCCCGGCACCCTCGCCGCCGACGCGGCCCACGCGGCGGCGCTGGGCGCCACCGAACTTCGGCTCTATCATGCCGGTCTGGCAGGGGAAGCGGACCTCGCGGCGGTACGGGCGGCGCTGCGGCCGTAGCGCCGTACCCAGCACGTTTTCCAGCACGTCTTCCAGCGGTTTCCCGGGGCGCTTCCCGAGGCGCGGCGATCATGGGGGTACCGCCGTGCCCCGGGACCTCCGCCCGCGCTGGGGCAGGAGGGTTCGTGCGTACCCAAGTCGCCACCGGGGCACAGGGGGTTGCCGTGGCGACACAAATATTTCTGCCTGATGTCGGCGCCGGACGCCGGGCGCCCGTGCCGGGCGGGCCGGAAGAGCCCGGGTCCACGCGCGACGGTTGCGCTACGGCTGCTCGACGGCTGCGCGGGGGCCGTATGGGGGTGGTACGGGGGCTCAGAAGCTGCCGCTGGAGGAGGCCGGTCCGCCGGCGCCGCCGGCCGTGACGGTGTAGCGGTCGGCCGTGGTGGTGCGATCGCGCGAGGCGTGGTTGAACTGGCCCGCGAACGTGTACGTGCCGGGCGGCAGCGTCTGATCCGGGTCGAGCGTCCAGCGGTAGACGAGGTCGCCGCCGCTCGACGAGATCGTCGTGGTGATCCCGGTCGCCGAGGTGTAGGAGCTGTTGTCGCTGACCTCGCCCGACCGGCCGGAGACGCGCAGCTCCACGGTGAGCGAGGTGAGGGCCACGCTGCTGGTGAGGTCGACGTCGTCCTCGGTCCAGTACGGGTTGCTGTTCGGGTCGACGCTGCCGATGGACGTCAGGCCGTTGCTGCCGGCGGGAGGCGCCGACGGCGTGGAGCCGCCGGGGGCCGCGGGCACGCCGCTCGCGCTGCCGGACGACGAGGCGGTGGCCGAACCCGCCGCGTGGCCGGGGGTGTGCCGGGTGCCCGGCGCGGCGTGGCCGGGATGCGCGCCGCCTTGCCTCTCGGCCGTGTGGGAGCGGGCCGCCGAGCCCGAGGTGACCGACTCCGCGGGCTGCGGCTGCGCGGAGGTCGCGGCGCCGGAGGTCACCGCGTCCCGCCCCGGCGTGCCGTCGCCGTCGCCGCCGACCGCGCCCACCGCCAGGCCGCCGATGGCGATCGCGCCCGCCACTGCCGCGGCCACCGCGGTCACCCGCATCCAGGGAGCGGGGGAGCGCTCCCTGGATGCCGCCGTCGCCGTCGCCGCGGCCGGGTCCGCCGGCCCGCAGCCGGGCGTGGCGATCGCGCGCTCCACCCGGGCCAGCATCCGTTCGCGGTCCGGCCGGTGCGCGTCCGCCGCCTCGTGCAGTTGCTGCGGCAGTTGCGGCAGTTGGGCCATCCTTGATCTTGCGTGGGTATCCCCGGTTTCAGCCGGGGAGGGAAACGCATCCTGATTTCCGGAGCCGCGACGCGGCGTAGTACGCGGCACATCTGCTTCGGCGGCGGTCAGGGCTTGGCCGTCACGAGACCCGTTGGGGTCAGGTGAGAAGCCGCCTCGTTTACGAGGGGGAGGAGTCACCACATTCCCCGTCCCGTGTGCGTACGCGGGCGTGTTGCGGGATTCGTCGACCCCAGTATCCGCGCAGCCGCGCTTCGTTCCGCGTCGGCCCCCGCCGCGGGAGCGCTCCCGCTTGCCGCCGCACTTCCCCCGGTACGGTCCTGCCGCCCCCCGGCGGCCCCGTCGCCGTCACCGCCGAGAGGCGCCAACCCGCCTTTGGCAGAGGGAGGTTGATCGATCAGGAGGGTGGTGCCCGGGGCGGCGTCCGCCGCTTCCGCCGGTGCCGTGCCGGCCGCGCCCGCGGTGGCCTCCTCCGCCGGGCCGAACGCCCCGCCCACGGCAGGGGGTTGCCCGGTGCGCACGTTGCCGGCGGCGGCGAGCCGGCCACCGACGGAGGACGCCGGTACGGGTGCGGGGCCCGGTGCCCGCGCCGAACCGGGCGAACCGGGCGCGGCCGGGCCGGAGTCCGGTGCGCGTACGGCTCCCACGGCCGCACCCACGGCCGCACCGGCGGTCCGGCCGGGCGCCTGGTCAGGGTCCGGGCCCGGACCCTGGGGCGCCGCCGGCGGTTCGGCCGGCTGGGCCAGCAGCCGCTCCAACTCCGCCACCCCGCGCGAGGTCTGGCTCTTCACGGTGCCCACGGAGATGCCCAGCGCCTCGGCGGTGTCCTTCTCCGACAGGTCGAACGCGTGCCGCAGCACCACGCACGCCCGCTTGCGGAACGGCAACCGCTGGAGCGCCTCCCGCAGGTCCAGCACCGCGGGCACGTCGGGCTGCTCCGCGACGCGTTCGGTCCGCTGCGACCAGAACAGGGCGACCCTGCGCCGCTCCCGGACCGCGCTGCGGATACGCGAGCGGGCCAGGTTGGCCACCACGCCGCGCGCGTACGCCGCCGGATGGTCGGCGCCCCGCACCCGGTCCCAGTGCCGCCACAGCGCCACCAGGGCATCCGCCGCGAGGTCGTCGGCCGCGTCCGCCTCACCCGTCAACAGGTGTGCGAGACGGGCGAGTTCGGCGTAGTGCCGCTCGAAGAACGCGTGGAACGCGGCCGCGTCGTCGTCGGCCCTGCCGCCGTGCTCGACGGACATGCCCACGGTCACCTCTTCCTGCCCGGACCTCCCCGCCACGGTGCGGCGCGGCGAGAGCGTAGCAGCGGGACAAGGGCGTGGGCAGAGGTCAGGAACCGGTGATTTCGCGCCGCGCCGAGCGCTCCACGCGGGTGACGATCTCCAGGTCGAACTCGCCGTGCGCGGTCTCCGGGCGGGAGCGCAGGTACCCGCGGATCCGCTCGATCAACTCCGCCCGCTCGCCCGGTTCGAGGGTCAGCGCGTGCGAGTGCGTCGCGATCGTGTCGACCAGCGAGTCGGCGGCGCGCCGCTGGCGGTGCGGGAAGCACGCGTGCTCGACCCGGAGCAGTTCCGGGTGCGGCTGGATGCGGCGTGGCACCGGTGGGCGCATGGGGTACTCCCGCTGCCTCCGCCGGGGGCACCCCAGGTCGGCGCGGGTACGACCGAGGAGCCCGCCGAAGCGGGGCGTGTGCTGCTCATCTGATGCTCGTTCCTTGGCGTTGAGGTAGCGGCGGAAGTCCGGGAAGGCCGGAGCGCGTGTTCAGGCCGTGGAGGTGGGCTGGGGGGTGTGCTCGGCCAGCGCGTTCCGCAGGTAGGAGAGGGATGCGGTGGGGGTGAGGGCAGTGTCGCGGAGGAGGTCGTAGGCGAGGCGGAGGGGTTCCACGTCTTCGGGTTCTTCGACGAGATGGCCGCTCCAACTGCTTTGGGTGTAGGCGACGGTGTGGCCGTCATGGAAGGAGATCAGCTCCAGGCAGTTGCGGGTGTGGTGGGGTCCGGTGCCGAACGGCACGACGTGCAGCGACACATTGGGGTGCTGGGCGACCTCGATGAGGTCCTGGCCCCCGTTGTTGCTGCTACTTGTCACGGCTTTCCTCTTCACGGTCTTGAGCGGTGCGAAGTGCGTCTCCGGGCGCGTCGAATCCGGGCGGCCGGGGGTACGTCTCCTTGTCCGGGCTTGCACAGGAGTCGTCGGGGGAAGTGCCCGAATCAGGGGCGCCAAGGGCGACGGCGGGGGGCGCCAGGCGGGCGCCGCGGCTGTGTGCGACGCGCAGGGCGTCGAGAAGGGCCTCGGTCAGGCGGGCGATGAGGAAGCACAGTTCCCCGGGGAACGGCTCGGGGCCGGCGAGCACGGCGCGGACGTTTCGCAGGAGTTCTTCGGCAAGTCCGAGTTGGACGGCCTCCATCTGGTCGGCCAACTTCCACAGCGGTCCCGAGGGGTCGCCGTTCAGGTAGGCGGGCTGCCCGTTCTCCTCGGTCCAGGGCAGTAACCGCGGCGTGGTCTGATCCGCCGCTTCGGTGACGTCACTGGGGTGCTGATGCTCGGAGTCTGTGTTCATCACGGTCCCGGTGCCGAGTCGGTGACTGGGTGTCACGACGGTATGAGTGTGTGATGTCGCGCCCCATGGACGGGATGGCCCACTTATCCGCTCGGCATGGTGCAACCACTACGCTCCGGCGTAGTTGCTCCCCGTGGTCGGATTTCCCGACTGCACTCCTGCGTCTGCGCCGTACGCTGGGCCGGAGGGCAGGTGAGGATATGTCGGAAGAACTCGCGGACAATGTACGCAGGCACCGGCGAAGGGCCGGCCTCAGCCAGGAGGAACTCGCCCATCAGTCGGGCTTTTCCGTAGCGACGGTCCGTAAGGTCGAGCAGGGTGGAAGCGTGCGGATCGAGACCCTCCACGCCGTTGCGCGCGGTCTCGGGGTCAGAACCTCGGAGTTACTGGTTTCGGATGCCCCAACGCCGGTTCGCCACAACGATCCGAATGATCTCAACCTTCGTGATCTGCGTATCGCGCTGACCCCGCGAGTGAGGCTGACCGATGTCCCGCCGCCCGCGGGCGACGAACCGAACCTTCGTCTCCTGCGGCGGGCGGTCCGTGATGCTGTGACGTTGTACCCCGCGGGCCGGTACGCAAGTCTCGCGGCGGCACTTCCGCTGCTCATGCGTGACGCCAACGCGGCTGTTGCCTACTACGAGGGGTCGGAGGACGCGTCGCGGGAGGCGCTGTTGGCCCGTGCCGAAGTGCTGGGACTTGCCGGACGATATCTGACACAGATCCGGCAGTTCGATATCGCTCACGTGGCGGCTACCGCATCCGTGAACGACGCGGTGGCGGCGAAGGACAACGTGGCTGCCGCCAACAGGGTGAGGGGTCTGTGTTTCACGCTGCTGCGGACCGGACGGTTCGATGAGGCGGAAGAACTCGCCGTCGAGGCAATGGATCTGATCGAACCGCAGGTCAGCAATGCCGATCCTGATCGCTACTCCGTGTGGGGCGGCGTGGCGATGGAAGCGGCTGCGGCGGCGATACGCAACAACCGGCCACAGGAGGCCAGGGAATACCGCCGGGCGGCTTCCATCGCAGCTGCCGCGGTCGGGCATTCCCAGACGTACGACGTTCTTGCGGCCTTCGGCCCCGTCACGGCGGCAATGAAGTCGCTGGAGGACTTCATGATTATCGGGGATGCCCGCACAGTGGTACGCAGGTCCACGGAAGACGAATCCCTTTCGGCCAAGGCATGGGGGCGCCTGGGAAAGCCCAGTACGACCGACGGCAGCCGCTACGTGCTCGACCTGGCGCGTGCGCACGTTCGCACGGGGGATGCGTCGGCGGCAATGGACGAGCTGATGCGGCTCTACCGTTCGGTTCCCGAGTGGCTGCGGCACCAGAAGTCGGCTGCCGTGACCATGGAAGAGATCATGAAGAAGCGCAAGCGCACCCTGACCGCGGACATGCGAGTGGTTGCCGACCACCTCTGCATGATCGGGTAGAGGGCCGTACCCGCCGGGGGAGCACACCCCGAGGGGCAGGTCCGGGACGCACGGACCCGGGCGGACCCGGGCAGCCCGGGCGGCCGTCAGAGGCGGCGGGTGGCCAGCAGCAGGCGGTCGCGGGCGTCGAAGAGGGTGTCCTTGATCATCTGCTCGTGTCCAGGGGTGAGCCGGGCCACCGGCACGGAGCAGCTCACGGCGTCGCGGGCGGGAGTGCGGTAGGGGATCGCGATGCCGAAGCAGCGCAGCCCCAGCGTGTTCTCCTCGCGGTCCACGGCGTAGCCCTGCTCGCGGATGAGGGACAACTCCTCGATCAGCTTCTCGCGGTCGGTGTGGGTGTGCTCGGTGAGCGGTTCCAGCGTCTCCGGCAGAAGCTTGCGCACCTGTTCGTCGGTGTACGTCGCCAGCAGCGCCTTGCCGAGGGAGGTGGAGTGCGCGGGCAGGCGGCGGCCGACCCGGGTGAACGGCCGCAGGTAGTGCTGGGACTGGCGGGTGGCGAGGTAGACGACGTTGGTGCCGTCGAGCCGGGCCATGTGGATGGTCTCGCTGGTCTCGTCGGAGAGCCGGTCCAGGGTGGGCCGGGCGGCGGCCACCACCTCGTCACCGTCGATGTAGGACGTGCCGACCAGCAGCGCACGGACCCCGATGCCGTAGCGCGTGCCGGTCGCGTCGGTCTCGATCCAGCCCAGCTCGACCAGGGTGCGCAGCAGCATGTACAGGCTCGACTTGGGGTAGCCGACCGACTCCTGGACAGCGGCCAGGCTGTGCATGCCGGGGCGGCCCGCGAAGAACTCCAGCAGCTCCACCGTGCGGACCGCGGACTTGACCTGGGAACCGGCTCCCTCGGCAGCAGCCATCGCGTCTGACCCCTCTTGTTCGGCCGGGCCGCGTGGACGTAAGCTCCGGCGTAGATTCACATGTGAAGACGTTGTTCAGTATATCGAACAAGCCGGCCAACGGCGGTGTGCGATAAGGAAAAGTGGAGGTTATTCCGGTGGCAGTACCAGTCTGGAGCGTGGACCCCCGAACCGGGAAGCAGCGCGAGCAGGTCGCCGTCGAGGCCACGGCCGAGGAGGTCGACGCCGCAGTACGCGCCGCCGCCACCGCGCTCCCCGCCCTCGCCGACCGTAGCGTACGGTCCCGGCTGCTGCGCGCGGCCGCCGGGCTGCTGGAGCGGGACGCCGAGCAGGTGGTGGCCGCCGCCGACGCCGAGACCGCGCTCGGCACCCCCCGGCTCACCGGCGAACTGGCCCGCACCGCCTTCCAGTTGCGTACCTTCGCCGACGTGGTGGACGAGGGCGCGTTCCTGGACGTGATCATCGACCACCCCGACTCGGACGCGAAGCCCATCCCGCGGCCCGACCTGCGCCGGTACAAGATCCCGCTCGGCGTCGTGGCGGTCTACGCAGCCAGCAACTTCCCGCTCGCCTTCTCCGTGCCCGGCGGGGACACCGCCAGCGCGCTCGCCGCGGGCTGCCCGGTCGTGGTCAAGGCGCACCCGGACCACCCGGCCACCTCCGTGCTCACCGCCGGTCTGCTGCGCGAGGCCGCGGTCTCGGTCGGCCTGCCCGCCGACACCGTGGTGCTGCTGCACGGCTTCCAGGCCGGCGTCGAGCTGGTCAGGCACCCGCTGGTGGCCGCGGCCGGCTTCACCGGGTCGATCCCCGGCGGCCGGGCGCTGTTCGACGCGGCCGCCGCCCGGCCCCGGCCGATCCCGTTCCACGGCGAACTGGGCAGCCTCAACCCGGTCGTGGTCACCTCGGCCGCCGCCGCCGAGCGGGCCGAGCAGATCGGCACCGGCCTGGCCGGCTCCTTCACCCTCGGCAGCGGGCAGTTCTGCACCAAGCCCGGCCTGGTCCTCACCCCGGCCGGCGCCGACGGGGACCGGCTCGTCGCCGCACTCACCGGCGCCGCGCAGGACGCCGCCGCCGGGGTCCTGCTCGACGGGCGGATGCGCGAGAACTTCCTCAAGGGCGCCGCCGCCCGCGCCGCACTGCCCGCCGTCACGGCCCCCGTCACCGCCGGCAGCACCGAGGACCCCCTCGCCGTACGCCCCGGCTACCTCCTGGCCGACGCCGCGGAACTGGCCGAACCCGGCACGTACGACCTCCTGTTGGAGGAGTGCTTCGGGCCGCTCACCGTGGTCGTACGCTACGGCGACGCGGACCAGCTCGAAGCCGTCCTGGACCGGCTGCCGGGGAACCTCACCGCGACCGCGCACCTCGGCGCGGCAGAGGCAGCGACCCCGGACGGGCCCGCCGCCGCGCTCCTCACCCGGCTCGGCGCGGTCGCCGGGCGGGTCCTGGTCAACGGCTGGCCCACCGGAGTCGCCGTCACCAGCGCCCAGCACCACGGCGGCCCCTACCCCGCCACCACCTCCACGTCGACCTCCGTGGGTGCCACCGCGATCGAGCGATGGCTGCGCCCCGTCGCCTACCAGGACACCCCGCCGGCCCTCCTTCCGCCGGAGCTCCGCGACGACAACCCCATGGGGGTTCCCCAACGGGTCACAGGGCGCCCCTGAGCCCCCGGGGTGCCCGGACCCTCCGGGTTCCCCTGCCCCCGGGCGCCCTGCGGCCGCCAGCCGGGACCGCATCCTCCCGCCGTGGCAGTCGCCTGCATCACGAAAGCGCCTCCGTTCCATCTGGGGAACGGAGGCGCTTGTGCATGTATCTCGGCTGCTATGCCGCGCTGAACTCACCGGCAACGACGCCGCCGACGAACGCGCGCCACGCGTCCGCGACCAAGGCCGGCCCATCCGGGTCTTTGCTGTCGTGTATGGCCAAGCCGCCCCGGACCGGCGCGATCTCGATGCACTGACCGTTACCACTGCTGTACGACGACTTGCGCCACTGAACTGACGTCAGGTCTATCGATTCCATCCTGCCGCCTCCTCTCACGTGATCTCGCGCACCAACCGCGTCGTCGACCTCGATGCCGAAGTCGCCGCACGAAGGCTCTTCATCTCTGGCACGGATACGCACGCTTCGCCCAACGAGCCGCAGCCGGAACTCACCGGATGTCCGGCTGCAAACGGAGATGCCTGAGCGAAGCCACCAGGAGAGCGACTCCCGGCGGGTGGTCCCGGCGTGGGGAATTTCGGTCCACGCCGGCGGCGCAGGAAGAGCCTCGCTTGGTAGCGGCGGCCTGCATGCTCTCTCGGCTCCGCTGGTACGGCGGCAGGTTGTTGCACCCGCGCGGCGTATGCACGGCAACAGGAGGCCGCTTGCGGATGAAAGGTCCAGCCTGCGAGGGTCCCGGTGTGACCACGGTTCTGGGAGACAAGCTCAGGTTTGCTGCCGACGTGGGCGAGTGGGACCACGAGCTGTGCCGGGTGGACCTGTGGGCTGCGGGGGAGTGGTTGACCTGTGACGACAACATGGCGTTCGTCAGGCAGTTCCGCTTCGCCGTGCTGGACACGGCCGCCCGGCCTCGCTCCGGCGCGGGCCTTCCGCTGCCGTTCGGCGGCTTGTCTCCGCAAGCCACACACCGGCACCTCATGTTGCGTGCCGGAGCTGGCGACGAAACCGAAGCCGAGTACGAGTTTCGCCGCCAGTTCCGTGTCCTGGACTGGGGGCCTACGACCGACAATGTGACGGCCCACCTCTTCCGTGACAGGGACCGCTCACTGATCGCGTTCCAGTTCCGGCGGCAGGAACACCTGATCAAGCATCCCGAGCATGCGGACGAGGTCTTCGTGGCGGAAATCCCGGCCGTGGAGTTCGTGGGAATCCTTGAGCACCTTGTGGCCGTCCTCGACCGTGGCCGGAGCCAGGGCCATCCCGTCACTACCGCATGATCAAGGTGCCGGGCGCCCGAGCCGGCGATGTTCGGATCGGACATGGCGTCGCGGATGACCGTCGGATCGTCGGCGTAGTGGACCACGTGGCTATCCCCGGCGCGGTCACCGTGGCGAGCCGCCGTGGAGGGATGCCAGGAGTACGGGGACGTGGCTGTGGTCGGGGTCCTTGACCGCGGTGAGGAGGGTGACGGTTCCGGCGGCGGCGAGCTCTTGCAGATGGTCGAGGTCATCCCTGAGTTCCGGCGCGGCCAGCTCCGCACGGTAGCGGCGGGTGAACTCGTCATAGCGGTTCGTGTTGGCGTGGAACCACTTCCGCAACTCGCCCGAGGGGGTGAGGGACTTGGGCCACTCGTCGACGGCCGCGGCCTCCTTGGACAGGCCGCGCGGCCAGAGCCGGTCGACCAGCACCCGCACCCCGTCGCCGGCCTCGGGTGGGTCGTAGACCCGGCGTACCCGGAATCCGCTGGTGGACGTCATGACGGACCTCCTCAGCCCCCGCGTTCCTCGCGCTCGGCCTCATCCCGTGCTCCCTCCCAGCTTGCGGCCTTCCGGCCCGGACGGCTCGTTCCGCGGGCCGCGCGGCCCGAGCGCGGTCGCGACCGCCGTGACGGCGAGCAGCACCGCCGAGATCAGCAGCCCCTTCCGCATCCCGGACACGAAGTGCGTACGCCCGCCGACCAGCGCGCCGAAGACCGCGACGCTGAGCGCGCCCGCGACCTGGCGGGCGGCGTTGAGGACGCCGGCCGCCATCCCGGCCCGCTCCGCGGACACCGCCCCCATCGCGGCGGCGGTGAGCGCGGGCACCGCCAGCGCCGCACCGAGACTCAACGGCATCATCGCGACCGCCGTCAGCGTGCGCCCCCTCAGCCGCCGCTTCCACGCCGAGACCGGCCTCAGTCCGTTGCAGTAGCTTCTCCACCAACGGCTGGAACACTCCCGCGAGTTGCTGGAGACCACCACCCTTCCCGTGGACCAGGTCGCCCGTGCCGGCGGCCTCGGCACCGCCGACTCCCTGCGCCAGCACCTGCTGCGCCGCGTCGGCCTGACCCCCTCCGACTACCGCGCCGCCTTCACCCGCCTGCCCGCGGCCTGAACCTCCGGCGTACCGGGCCGTGACGCGGGCGCCGGAGCGGGGTGGTGGAACCGGAACGACCCCCCGGTGCGTCCCCGTTCCGGTGGCGCCCGCCCCCGGGGGCGGGCGTGTGCGGGTGTGGGGAGAAGGCGCCCGTGGGACGCTGACGTGGTCGTCACCAGTTCTCCGCATATGCTTTCGGAAGGGCTGTGGACATGCGACGGAACGCCGCCCGGCACGGGGCGTCCGATACGGCGGACAGCCGGCCGCACGGAACCACCCTGGGGGAGAGCCGTATGTCCCGCGCCCGCAGCGCTACGCGCGCCCGTACCCGTATCGACAAAGCGACCCGCGGTCGTCGACGGACGCTGCGCCGGTCGGTGCTGGCGCCCGCGGTCGGTGTGGTCGTCGCGGCGACCGTCGGCGCGCTGCTGGTGTCCAACGCGCGCGGCGCGCACCATGACGACGCGCGGGGCGGCCGGGCGGACCCTTCGGCGGCCGGCACCCAGCAGGGCGGCGCGGCGTACCCGGGCCGGATCGGTGCCTGGGAGAGCGCGATGAGTGCGGGCGGGCCGTCGTTCCGGCGCCAGACGATACGGATGGTGGTGCACACCGGTGTCGGCGGTTCCGGCCTGCGGATCAGGCTCTCCGACCTGCGCAGCGAGCGCGCGCTCGCGGTGGGCGCCGCCGATGTCGCCGAGCAGTACGACGGCGGCCGCGCGGTCGCCGGCACCCACCACCGGGTGACGTTCGGCGGCTCCCGCTCCACCACCGTCGCCGCGGGCACCGAGCAGTACAGCGACGTCATCCCGATGCGGGTGGCCGCCGACCAGAACCTGCTGGTCAGCCTCTATCTGCCCGGCCCGACCGGACCCTCCACCTTCCACCGCGAGGCGTACGAGACGACGTACGTCTCCACCGACGGCGTCGACCACGCCGCCGACGACTCCTCCGCCGGCTACGCGCGCACCCGCACCTCCTGGTACTACCTGTCCGGCCTCGACGTCGTCTCGCCGACCGCGCACGCGACCGTGGTGGCCTTCGGCGACTCGATCACCGACGGGTACCACTCGACCGCGGGCGCCAACCGGCGCTGGCCGGACCAGCTCGCCCGGCGGCTCGCCTCCGCGCCCGGCGGGCAGCGGCTCGGTGTCGTCGACGCCGGCATCGCCGGGAACCGGCTGCTCACCGAAGCGCCGGAGATCTACCGCGGCCCGAGCGGGCTGCACCGTTTCGACCACGACGCCCTCGGCGAGCCCGGCGTCAAGGACGTCATCCTGCTGGAAGGCGTCAACGACCTGAGCAACGACGTCAACAGCGCCGGCGGCCCGCTGACCGCGCAGGACCTGATCGACGGCTACCGCACCCTCATCGCCCGCGGGCACGCGGCCGGGGTCCGGATGATCGGTGGAACGATTCTTCCCTACAGCAGGCTCAGCCCGGCGATGAACGCGATCCGCGTCCAGGTCAACCAGTGGATCAGGACCAGCGGCGCGTTCGACGCGGTGGTGGACTTCGACCGGGCCGTCCGCGACCCCTCCGACCCCGACGCCATGGCCCCCGCCTACGACTCCGGCGACCACCTGCACCCCAACGACGCGGGGATGCTGGCGATGGCCGACGCCGTCGACCTCGACGCGCTGGTCACCTGACGGGTCCTGACGGGCCCTGACGGACCCGCCGGCCGGGTCGGTACAGTGCCGGTATGCGAGCCGGAGCGGACGAGGTGCTGCACGTCAGGGGCCGGGTGCTCGCCGGGCCCGACGACGCGGCGGTCAGGGACGAACTGTGGGTAATCGGCGGGCGGATCAGCTACCGGCGACCCGCCGCGGAGGTCACCGCGACCGCCGACGGGTGGGTGCTGCCCGGGCTGGTGGACGCGCACTGCCACGTCGGCCTCGACGCGCACGGCGCCGTGGACGACGCCACCACGGAGAAGCAGGCGCTGACCGAGCGCGAGGCGGGCGCCCTGCTGCTGCGCGACGCGGGAACACCCGCCGACACCCGCTGGATCGACGACCGCGACGACCTGCCGAAGATCATCAGGGCCGGCCGGCACATCGCCCGCACCCGCCGCTACATCCGCAACTACGCCCACGAGATCGAACCGGGCGACCTCACCGCCTACGTGCGCCGCGAGGCGCGCAGGGGCGACGGCTGGGTGAAGCTGGTCGGCGACTGGATCGACCGCGGGATCGGCGACCTGGCGCCGTGCTGGCCGAAGGACGCGCTGCGCGAGGCCATCGCGGCCGCCCACGAGGAAGGCGCCCGGGTCACCGCGCACTGCTTCGCCGAGGACTCCCTCGCCGACCTGGTGGCCGCCGGGATCGACTGCGTCGAGCACGCCACCGGGCTCACCGCCGACACGATCCCGCTCTTCGCCGAGCGCGGCATCGCCATCGTGCCGACCCTCGTCAACATCGCCACCTTCCCGCAACTCGCGGCCGGCGGCGCCGCCAAGTTCCCCCGCTGGTCGGCCCACTTGGAACGGCTGCACGCGCGCCGGTACCAGACCGTACGGGACGCGTACGACGCCGGCATCCCGATCTACGCGGGAACCGACGCGGGCGGCAGCCTCGCGCACGGGCTGGTCGCCGGCGAGGTGGCCGAACTGGTGCGCGCCGGGCTGCCGAACACCGCCGCGCTGTCCGCCGCGACCTGGGGCGCCCGGCGCTGGCTGGGCCGCGACGGCCTGGAGGAGGGCGCGCCCGCCGACTTCGTGGTGTACGAGGCGGACCCGCGCGAGGACGTCCGGGTGCTGGCCGCGCCGCGCCGGGTCGTGCTGCGCGGCCGCACGGTGGCCTGAGCGGGCGTGCCTCGCGGCGTGTTGTCGCGCGCGCCGTCGCGGCCGGGCGGGCGAGGTGTCGGCTCCGGGGGGTGAAGCGTACAGAACGGCCGTACGCCGGGAATCGAAGAAACGCACGGAAACCACCCTTCTGGGTGAACTGGCGCCGTGTAGCCGTCGATTCACTCTCAGTGCGTAAATATTGCCGGGTCGATGTCCCCGGCGGCTGTCCCCAATCAGCGCGCGCCGGGGGCTCCATCCCATACGTGGGGGTTTCCCAACCGTGTACCGCACCATCAACTTCCGCCTGCCCGCACGCCGTTCGGCCGCCGTCATCGGGGCTGCCACGGCACTTGCCGCCGGGGCCGGACTGGCCCTCGCACCGGCCGTGCAGGCGACGCCCGCGACCTCGCACGACTCCGGCGCCGCCACGGCCACGGACCTGCGCGCGGGCCTGGACGTGTCCGTGCTGAACAAGACCGTGGACGTGCCCGTCAACGTCTCCCTGAACGACGTGCACGCCCCGGCCGACGCCAAGGAGACCGCGCTGACCGTCACGGTCGGCCACGGCGTCGAGGCGGGCAAGGCCGTCAACCTGCTGCGCGCCTCGGTCGCCACCGCGAACGCCACCACCAACCGTGACAAGGCCGAGGGCGTCGCCAACATCGCCGGCGCCGACCTGCACGTCCCCGGGTTGCCGCTGCTGTCCCTGATCAAGCTGGACGCGGTGACGTCCACGGCGACCTGCCAGGTCGGCCACCGGCCGACCGCCTCCTCGCACCTGGTGGGTCTGACCGTGCTCGGCAGGCGCACCGAGCTGTCGGCGATCGGCACCACCAAGGTCGCCGTCCCCGGCGTCGGTCAGGTGGACCTGGAGCTGACCGACGCCGTCACCACCTCCACCACCGCGGCGGCCACCGCGCTGCACCTCAAGGTCGACATCGACCCGCTGAGCCTCGGTGTCGCCCACGTGACCGGGGACGTCACGCTCGCCCAGGCCACCTGTCGTACCCCGAAGACCGACGGCGGTTCGTCGTCCGGCGGTTCGTCGTCCGGCGGGTCGGGCAACGGCGGCGCCGGCGGCGGGCACTCGTCCGGTGGATCGGGCAATGGGGGCAGCACGTCCGGCGGTTCGAGCAGCGGCCCGTCCGGCAGCGGCGGCTCTTCCGGCTCCTCCGCGTCCGGCGGCTCCGGCGGTTCCGACGCCCACACCCAGACCGTCGCCGACGCCGCGAACACCGGCAACCTCGCCGAGACCGGTGCCAGTTCCAGCACGCCCTACCTCGCGGGCGGCGCCGCGGCGCTCGTGGCCGCGGGCGCGCTGACCTTCGTCGTCACCAACCGCCGCCGCAGGGCGGCCGGTTCGGCCGCCGACGGCGACGCGTGACCGCCACAAGGTCGTAACAAGCGCGGGGGGCGGCACCGGCGGTGGTGCCGCCCCCCGTACTCTGTTCCTCATACCCGGGGCCGGGGGACCACCGCGCCATGGGCACTGAC
>NZ_JACEGK010000033.1:0-25988 GCF_056859195.1 Streptomyces sp. NH27 | reverse complement strand
CCCGGAGACGGGCGTGCCGAGCGTGCGGTCGGCCGAGGGCATCGACGTCGTGGACCGTCTCGTCCGCGTGGACCAGCGGCCCATCGGCCGTACCCCGCGATCGAACCTGGCGACGTACACCGGCCTGTTCGACGCGGTACGGCGGGTCTTCGCGGCCACCGACGAGGCGCGGGCGCGCGGCGACGCCCCGGGGCGGTTCTCGTTCAACGTGGCATCGGGCCGCTGCGAGACCTGCCAGGGCGAGGGGTTCGTCGCCGTCGAACTGCTCTTTCTGCCCGGCACGTACGCGCCCTGCCCGACCTGCCACGGCGCCCGCTACAACCCGCGGACCCTGGAGATCACCTACCGGGGCCGGAACATCGCGCAGGTGCTGGACATGTCGGTCGACACCGCGGCCGGGTTCTTCGCCGACGTGCCCGCGGCCGAGCGCAGCCTGCGCACGCTGCGCGACGTCGGCCTCGGCTATCTCCGACTCGGCCAGCCGGCAACGGAGTTGTCCGGCGGGGAGGCCCAACGCATCAAGCTCGCCACCGAGTTGCAGCGGGCTCGGCGGGGCCACACCCTCTATCTCCTGGACGAGCCGACGACCGGCCTGCATCCGGCCGACACCGACCTGCTGATGCGTCAGTTGCACGGGCTGGTCGAGGCCGGCAACTCGGTGGTGGTGGTCGAGCACGACATGGGCGTGGTGGCCGACGCGGACTGGGTGCTGGACCTGGGCCCCGGTGCGGGTGACGACGGCGGGCGGGTGGTGGCGGCCGGGCCGCCGGCCGAGGTGGCCGAAGCGGCGGGCAGCCGGACGGCGCCCTACCTCGCCAGGCGGCTGAGGACCCGTACGGGCGCGTGACCGGCTGCGCGGTGGGAGGAGCCCCCTCCGCGTCTCCCACCACGCCGACCCGCGGGCGCCACCGCACCCCCGGATCACCGGGATGCGAATTTCGCATCGATCCCCTCAAATTGTCAAGATAATTTGAGGATCATACGAGCCTAAAATGGTTGCGGACTGACCGTCAACGCGTGTACGGCAACGGGACGCCGAGCAGCTCTGCCGCGGTCCACCCGGTTCCCGGAAGCTCGTCGAGTGGGGCGGCGACGCGCTTCTCCTCGAACGTGAAGTGCGACTCCAGGATGGCGGCGAGGCCGTCGAGTTCACCGCCGCGGCGGCTGACGGGCCGTTCAGGTGGAATTCACGAGCCGAATAGGGATCGGTTTACCACAACCGCCGCCGCTCGCTGACACATGGCGACCCCATTTCGCCTGGCGGCTCAGCCGTGGTGGCCCGCGTCGGCCGGAACCTGGCGGGCAGCAGGTGCGGCGAGGGCCCAGCGGTAGCGCCGTACGCCGTACGACCGGCGGCCGGCACGCGCTCCGCCTCACCCGCGGCGCCCGCTCGGCCCGCCCCCGGTTCAGCCGACGGGCGCGGCTCTGTCCGGCGGCGGCTTCCTGCGGCGCAGGCCCGCCTCCGTCAGCCGCCGTACCAGTTCCTTGCTGCCGACCTCGACCGCCCCCAGCCGCACCGCCTCGGGGTACCTGGCCGACGGGATGTCGTAGTGGTCCCGCTCGAACGCGCGCTGCGGCGCGCCCAACCGCCGTGCGACCGCGTGCAGTTCGGCGTAGGAACGGTCGCTCACCAGGTGTGACCAGACCCGGCCGTGGCCCGGCCAGGTCGGCGGGTCGATGTAGACGGTCATCCGCGCCTCACCCGCCCAGCGCACCCAGCGCGCCGACCGCGGCGACCGCCTCGCCCCGGGCCTCGCACACCCAGTGCGGGTCCGCGCCCAGCTCCGGCTCCACCGCCAGGGCGTGCGGGTCCTCGCACAGCGGGCACAGCGGCCACCGGCCGTGCGTCTCCAGCAGCGCGTCCTGTACGTCCTGCGCGAGCAGGCCCGCCACGAACTCGGCGCCCTGCGGCCACTGCTCCAACCACCACCGGCGCTTGCTCAGCGCGTCCTCCAGCAGCGAGACGATCTCGGCGTCGGCGACATCGCGGGCCTTCATGTCGGCGAGGACGCGCGCGCGGGCGTCGTGGAGGGCGGCTTCCATCCGTCCATTGTGCAGCCGGCCGCGCGCGACCCTGCCATGGCCACCGGGGGACCGCGGGCGCGGTGCGCCCGGCGACGGCGGTTCGCGCGCCCGCTACCACGCTCCTCGCGGACACCCGGCGATGCGGGGTTGACGCGGCAGCAGGGGTGAAAATACCTTTCAGAGGGTGACCTATAGCGTGAAGGAAACTTTCTCCCCGAGCGTCCGCGCCCTCCGGGGCGTACCCGGCGCGCCCGCACCAGTCACGGCCCCCGACCCGGGGGCCCTCGCCGCCAAGGTCCGCACCCTCGCGCCCTCGATGACCCGCTCCATGCAGCGGGTCGCCGAAGCCGTCGCGAGCGACCCCGCCGGCTGCTCACACCTCACCGTCACCGCGCTGGCGGTCCGCACCGGGACGAGCGAGGCGACCGTCGTCCGCACCGCGCGCCTGCTCGGCTACCCCGGCTACCGCGACCTGCGGCTCGCGCTGGCCGCACTGGCCGCGCACCAGGCCACCGGCGCCGCACCCGTCGTCACCGCCGACATCGCCGTCGACGACCCGCTCGGCGACGTGGTCACCAAGCTCGCGCTGGAGGAGCAGCAGACCCTCGCCGACACCGCCTCCCAGCTCGACATCGTCCAACTGGAGGCCGCCGTGGCCGCGTTGGCGGTGGCCCGGCGGATCGACGTGTACGGAATCGCCGCGTCGGGACTGGTCGGCCAGGACCTGGCACAGAAGCTGCTGCGGATCGGGCTGATCGCGCACGCCCACATCGACCCGCACCTGGCGGTCACCAACGCCGTGCAACTACGGCCCGGGGACGTGGCGTTGGCGATCACGCACTCCGGCACCACGCAGGACGTCATCGAACCGCTGCGGGTCGCCTTCGACCGCGGCGCCACCACCATCGCGATCAGCGGCCGCGCCGACGGCCCGGTCACGCAGTACGCCGACGTGGTGCTCACCACCTCCTGTTCGCGGGAGAGCGAGCTGCGGCCGGCCGCGATGTCCAGCCGCACCAGCCAACTCCTCGTGGTGGACTGCCTGTTCATAGGCGTCGCACAGCGCACCTACGACGAGGCCGCGCCCGCGCTGTCCGCCTCCTACGAAGCCCTGGCCCACCGGCACACCCACCGCGCACCGCGCCCCAGCTGACGGCGGCACCCCGCACGCCGTCGGCCCGCCGGCCGGCGGCGACCCGATCGATCCCATCCGCACCCCTTGGCGCCGTGCCCGCCGCGCTTCACCCATCCCCCCGCATCGCGCCAGCCACCCGAGAAGGATGAACGAGCCGCAGATGACCGATCAGTACACCGAGTTGCGCCGGGAGTTGGAGACGCTCACCACGGAGGCGTTCCGACCCGAACTCGCCGAGATCGACCGGCTGTCCACACTGGAGATCGCGCGGATCATGAACGGCGAGGACATCACCGTGCCGGCCGCCGTCGCCGAGCAGCTGCCGCGGATCGCGGCCGCCATCGACGGGATCGCCGAACGCATGGACCGCGGCGGCCGGTTGGTCTACGCCGGTGCGGGCACCGCCGGGCGGCTCGGCGTACTCGACGCGAGCGAGTGCCCGCCGACCTTCAACACCACGCCGGGACGCGAGGTGGTCGGCCTGATCGCGGGCGGCCCGGAGGCCATGGTGACCTCGATCGAGGGCGCCGAGGACAGCAAGGAACTCGCGGCGGCGGACCTGGCCGCGCTGGGGCTCGGTGAAGCCGACAGCGTGGTCGGGATCTCCGCGTCCGGGCGCACGCCGTACGCCCTCGGCGCCGTCGAGTTCGCCCGCCGGACCGGCGCGCTGACCGTCGGGCTGTCCTGCAACGCCGGGTCGCCGCTCGCCGCGGCGGCCGAACACGGCATCGAGGTCGTGGTCGGACCCGAACTCGTGGTCGGTTCCACCCGGTTGAAGGCCGGCACCGCCCAGAAGCTCGTGCTCAACATGCTCTCGACGATCACGATGATCAGGCTCGGCAAGACCTACGGCAGCCTGATGGTCGACGTGCGCGCGTCCAACGAGAAGCTGCGGGCGCGCTCGCGCCGTATCGTCGCGCTCGCCACGGGTGCGGCCGACGCCGCGATCGAGGAGGCGCTCAGCGCGACCGACGGCGAGGTCAAGCCGGCGATTCTGGCTCTGCTGGCCAAGGTGGACGCCGCCACCGCAACCCGCCTGCTCGCCGCCTCCAACGGCCACCTCCGTCAAGCGCTCGAGGCGGCCCACTGACCCTCCGGGGTGGTGTGTTCTGCCGGTTCAGGGACCACCACCCCAGTGGGTCGCTTCCCCCCGGGGCGGGTGGAGCATGATGGGGGGATGAGCAATCTGAATGAGCTGGGCCTGACCACGCTGGCAGGCGAGAAGACGACGTTCGGCCGGCTGACCGACGGAAAAGCCGCACTCGTGGTGAACGTCGCCAGCAAGTGCGGGCTGACCCCGCAGTACGCCGCGTTGGAAGAACTGCACAAGGAGTTGTCGGGGCGGGGCTTCACCGTCCTCGGCTTCCCCTGCAATCAGTTCGGGGGGCAGGAGCCCGGTTCGACCGAGGAGATCGCGGAGTTCTGCTCCACGACCTACGGAGTGACCTTCCCCATGACGGACAAGGTCGAGGTCAACGGCCCGGACCGGCACCCCGTCTACAGCACGCTGACCGGCCAGGCGGACGCGGAGGGCGAGGCCGGCGACATCCAGTGGAACTTCGAGAAGTTCCTCGTCGACCCGACCGGCCGGGTCGTCGCCCGCTTCCGCCCGGGCATCACCCCGCAGGACCCCGGACTGCGCGCCGCGGTCGAGTCCGTACTCCAGGGCTGACCCGGGACGGGTTCACGGACATGCGACGGCGCCCCCTCCCGGGCAGGGAGGGGGCGCCGTCGTGGCGTGCTGGACGCTGATCCGGGTGGATCAGAAGTCCATGTCACCGCCGGGCATGCCACCCGGGGCGCCCGCGGGGGCCGCCTTCTCGGGCTTGTCGGCGATGACCGCCTCGGTGGTGAGGAAGAGCGCGGCGATGGAGGCCGCGTTCTGCAGCGCGGAGCGCGTCACCTTCGCCGGGTCGATGATGCCCTCGGCGACGAGGTCGACGTACTCGCCGGTGGCCGCGTTGAGACCGTGGCCGGGGGTGAGGTTGCGCACCTTCTCCACCACGACACCGCCTTCGAGGCCGGCGTTGACCGCGATCTGCTTCAGCGGGGCCTCGAGGGCGATCTTGACGGCGGCAGCGCCGGTCGCCTCGTCACCCTCCAGCTCCAGCTTCTCGAAGACGGCGGACGCCTGGAGCAGGGCCACGCCCCCACCGGCGACGATGCCCTCCTCGACGGCGGCCTTGGCGTTGCGCACCGCGTCCTCGATGCGGTGCTTGCGCTCCTTGAGCTCGACCTCGGTGGCGGCACCGGCCTTGATGACGGCCACGCCGCCGGCCAGCTTCGCCAGACGCTCCTGGAGCTTCTCGCGGTCGTAGTCCGAGTCGCTGTTCTCGATCTCGGCGCGGATCTGGTTGACCCGGCCGGCCACCTGCTCGGTGTCGCCGGCACCGTCGACGATGGTGGTCTCGTCCTTGGTGATGACGACCTTGCGGGCACGGCCGAGCAGGTCGAGACCCGCGTTCTCCAGCTTGAGGCCGACCTCCTCGGAGATGACGGTGCCACCGGTGAGGATGGCGATGTCGCCGAGCATGGCCTTGCGGCGGTCACCGAAGCCCGGGGCCTTGACGGCAACGGACTTGAAGGTGCCACGGATCTTGTTGACCACCAGGGTGGAGAGCGCCTCGCCCTCGACGTCCTCGGCGATGATCAGCAGCGGCTTGCCGGACTGCATGACCTTCTCCAGCAGCGGAAGCAGGTCCTTCACCGCGGAGATCTTGGAGTTGACGATCAGGATGTAGGGGTCGTCCAGCGACGCCTCCATCCGCTCCAGGTCGGTGGCGAAGTAGGCGGAGATGAAGCCCTTGTCGAAGCGCATGCCCTCGGTGAGCTCAAGCTCGAGCCCGAAGGTCTGCGACTCCTCGACGGTGATGACGCCTTCCTTGCCGACCTTGTCCATGGCCTCGGCGATCAGCTCGCCGATCTGGGTGTCGGCGGCGGAGATGGAGGCGGTGGAGGCGATCTGCTCCTTCGTCTCCACGTCCTTCGCCTGCTCCAGCAGCGCGGCGGAGACGGCCTCGACGGCCTTCTCGATGCCGCGCTTGAGGGCCATCGGGTTGGCGCCCGCGGCTACGTTGCGCAGGCCCTCCTTGACCAGAGCCTGGGCCAGGACGGTCGCGGTCGTCGTGCCGTCACCGGCCACGTCGTCGGTCTTCTTCGCGACTTCCTTGACCAGCTCGGCGCCGATCTTCTCGTACGGGTCCTCGAGCTCGATCTCCTTGGCGATGGAGACACCATCGTTGGTGATCGTGGGGGCGCCCCACTTCTTTTCGAGGACCACGTTCCGGCCCTTGGGGCCCAGGGTGACCTTGACGGCGTCGGCGAGCTGGTTCATCCCGCGCTCAAGGCCGCGCCGTGCCTCCTCGTCGAACGCGATGATCTTGGCCATGGTGAAGTGTCCTCCGCGGACTGGGTTGTTTGCGCTCGGGACCGTGTGGTGCCCGCGACGGACGACCCGCCGGCCACCGGTTCCTTCCCGGCACCCGCACGACCCTCACCGACCCGGCCCTGCTGTCACTCTCACACGGAGAGTGCTAACGCCAATGATTAGCACTCTCCCCCTACGAGTGCAAGCGGTTCCCTCCGGGGGTTGAGCCGCGCGCAGGGTGCCGCCGCGGGCGGCGGCACCCACTCCCCGTGGGCAGGGGTGCCCTTGCGGCGTCGGCCGCACCCGCGCGGACCTGCGCGTTCGGCTGCTTCGTGGCGCGCCGTGCCCGCCGGCCCGGCCACCGCGGCGAGTTGCCGGACCACCGGCCGGTGAGTGGTTGCTCGCGCAGTTCCTCGCGCCCCTGAGATGCGCCTGCTTCCGCAAGGGCGCCCCGTCACCCCTGGGGCGCGACCGCAGTCCGCGAGGGCGCCCGGGGCGGACAAAAGGGGGAGCCGCACCCCGGGGGGATGCGGCTCCTCCGTGTGAAAGGTCGCGTCGATGGCCGAACGCGCCGTGAAGTCAGCCGGCGAGACGGACCATGTCCGCCTGCGGCCCCTTCTGACCCTGCGAGATCTCGAACTCGACCCGCTGGCCTTCTTCGAGGGTGCGGTACCCGTCCATTTGAATCGCGCTGTAGTGGACGAAGACATCCGCACCACCGTCGACCGCGATGAAGCCGTAGCCCTTCTCCGCGTTGAACCACTTGACGGTGCCCTGAGCCATTCCTAACTCCCCTATTGCCGGCCCTATCGCGGCCCCGCACTTCGCGGGCCCGGGTCAGACCTCACCCGCCCGTTGACCCCTTACCACCAACAGGTGGGGGCCCTGGGGGGCGTGCGCCGGAACGCGTCGACCGCGGCTGAATGTATCTGCACGGATGCCGTCTGCAACAGGTCAATCGGACGAGAATTCTGGGCGCGACCCATCGGAAATAACCCGAGAAAAAACGATAAGCCAGGGCAACCCGGGCCGGACATAAAGGGCGAAGCGGAGAATTCGCTCATGAATTTGGCGATAAATCACCGCAGCCGGCTCGGTCAGGTGTCCGCGCTACGAGATTGCCCCCGGCAACTGTACAACTCTTCAACTACCGCCCCGTGACACGGATGCCCCGTCCACCCGAAGGGGTGAACGGGGCGCAAACCGCCAGAACCCGCACCAGCCGGCTCAACTCCCGCCGGACGGCGGCCGGTTCAGCCGCCGAGACGAAGTTCGTCCGCGAGGTTCAGCCGCCGGCGACCGCGGGAATGATCGAGACACTCGCGCCATCCGGCACGGCCGTCTCGAGCCCTTGGGAAAACCGCACGTCGTCGTCGTTGACATACACGTTCACAAAGCGCCGCAGCTTTCCGGCGTCATCGAGCACGCGCGCCGAAATGCCCTTGTGGTCGCGCTCGAGCGAGTCGATCACCTCGGCGAGGGTCGAACCCTCGGCGGGCACCTCGGCCTGGCCGCCGGTGTAGGTGCGGAGAATGGTGGGGATACGTACGGAAGCACTCATGCGAGGCCAGCCTCTCGGAATGCGGCAAGGGTCGGGCGGATGGTCGCGGTCGGTCCGGTGGTCGGCGCCACCGCGTCCAGGGTCTTCAGTCCGTCGCCGGTGTTGAGCACGACGGTCTCGGCGGCCGGGTCCAGTTGCCCGGACTCGATCAGCTTCTTCAGCACGCCGACGGTCACACCGCCCGCGGTCTCCGCGAAGATGCCCTCGGTCCGCGCGAGCAGCTTGATCGCGTCCACGATCTGCTCGTCGTTCACGTCCTCCACGGCCCCACCGGTGCGCCGGGCGATGTCCAGGACGTACGGGCCGTCCGCCGGGTTGCCGATCGCCAGCGACTTCGCGATGGTGTCCGGCTTCACCGGCCGTACGACGTCGTGCCCGGCCTTGAAGGCCGCCGCCACCGGGGAGCACCCCTCGGCCTGGGCACCGTAGATCTTGTAGGGCTTGTCCTCGACCAGGCCGAGCGCGATCAGCTCCTTGAGGCCCTTGTCGATCTTGGTGAGCTGGGAGCCGGACGCGATCGGGATGACCAGGTTGTCCGGCAGCCGCCAGCCGAGTTGCTCGGCGATCTCGTAGGCGAGCGTCTTGGAGCCCTCGCCGTAGTACGGCCGCAGGTTGACGTTGACGAAGCCCCAGCCCTCGCCGATCGGGTCGCCGATCAGCTCGGAGCAGAAGCGGTTCACGTCGTCGTACGAGCCCTCGATGCCGACCAGTTGGCCACCGTAGACCGCGGCCATCACGACCTTGCCGGCCTCCAGGTCGTGCGGGATGAACACGCAGGAGCGGAAGCCCGCCCGGGCGGCTGCGGCGCCGACCGCGCCGGCCAGGTTGCCGGTGGAGGAGCAGGAGAGCGTGGTGAGCCCGAAGGTGCGGGCGGCCTCCAGCGCGATCGCGACCACCCGGTCCTTGAAGGAGTGGGTGGGGTTGCCGGAGTCGTCCTTGACGTACAGGCCGCCGGTGACGCCCAGTTCGCGGGCGAGGTTGTCGGCCTTGACGAGCTTGGTCCAGCCGGGGTTGAGGTTGGGCTTGGTGGCGACGTCGGCGGGCACCGGCAGCAGCGGGGCGTAGCGCCAGATGTTCGTCGGCCCGGCCTCGATCCGCGCGCGCAGCGCCTCGGGGTCGCCGGTCGGCAGGTCGTAGGCGACTTCGAGCGGCCCGAAACACTCCAGGCAGGCGAAGACCGGGCTCAGCGGGTAGCGGGTGCCGCACTCCCGGCAGGACAGCGCCGCGGCCGGTCCGAACGGTGCGGGTGCTCCGGCGTCCTGGGCACCCTGGGTGCCGGGGGTGGAGTCGGTGGTACTTGCGACGGTTTGCGCAGCCATGACAGGCGAGGCCCTTTCTCCTCATCTTCCTCGCACGCGGGCGCGTCACGAGACGGAATTGGCACCTTCCCCACCGTGCTTGACCTCGCGGTCGGCGGGAGGGTTGCCGGGGCTTCTACGGGCCGTTCCCTCTGCCCCTCTGGATGAGCGGTATGGCGACCGGGCCGGTGCGGACCGCACCCGTCGCGTTTGTCCCGCGTCCTGCCCCCGGCATGCGGTGGCGTCACGCGTTGTTCAAGACTGTAACCGACACGGGTGGCGGTTGAGATAGTCGTCCGCACCGCGAGATGGATCACATGCCGGGCATCGGGCCGGCGCGAGGGAGAGGACTCACGTGCTCGACGAGGTGGAGCACTGGCTGCACAGCCGGTCGTGGTCGGCCGCCGACCGGCCGCTTGACCTGCTGCTCGCCGCCAAGCGCGCGGCCGGCGCCCAGGGCACGATCAGCGTGGTGCTGCCGGCACTGGACGAGGAGGCGACCGTCGGCGCCATCGTGGCCGCGATCCGCCGGGACCTGATGTCCGCAGCGGTGCCGCTGGTGGACGAGGTGGTCGTCGTCGACTCCGGCTCCACCGACCGTACGGCCGAGGTCGCCGCCCGGGCCGGCGCCCGCGTGGTCGCCCGGGACCTGATCCTGCCGCGGCTGCCCCCCGTGCCCGGCAAGGGCGAGGTGCTGTGGCGGTCGCTCCTGGTGACCAGCGGCGAGATCGTCTGCTTCGTCGACGCGGACCTGCGCGAGTTCGACACCCGCTTCGTCTCCGGGATCGTCGGGCCGCTGCTCACCGAACCCACCGTGCAGCTGGTCAAGGCGATGTACGACCGCCCGCTGGAGACCGACGGCGCCGTGCTGCCCGCGGGCGGCGGCCGCGTCACCGAACTCGTCGCCCGCCCCCTGCTCAACCTGCACTGGCCGCAGCTGGCCGGCTTCGTCCAGCCGCTCGGTGGAGAGTACGCGGCCCGCCGCTCGCTGCTCGAACGGCTCCCCTTCCCGGTCGGCTACGGCGTCGAACTCGGCATGCTCATAGACGCGTTGGGCCTGGTCGGCCTGGATGCTCTCGGGCAGGTCGATGTCGGGGTGCGGCACCACCGGCACCAGGACGGCCAGGCACTCGGGCGCATGGCCGCGGCGATCTACCGGACCGCGCAGGTCCGGCTCGCCCGGGGACACCTCGTACGGCCCCGACTCACGCAGTTCGGCCGCACCGGCACCTCCTTCGTGCCCAGCACCCACCCGGTCGACACGGAGGAACGGCCCCCCATGGGCGCCGTCCCGGAATACCTCGCCCGCTACGCGGCGTAACAGGGCGTTACGGAAGAGGGTGCCCCGAAGGGGCGCGGGGAACTGCGCGAGCAACCAGAGCGGTGGCGCGCCGGGCCCGCAGGCCCAGCCCCCCGCGGCGAGTATCCGGACCACCGGCCAGTACTGGGCGGACGGGGGCACCTGCCAGGCGCCCTGGTGGGCGCCGCTGCCCGGAGGGCACCCTCCCCGGGGGAAGCCGTGGGGCATCGCAACGGGCGAAGGGCGCCGAATACACGTTTGAGCTGCGCAGCAAATGGCTAGGCTCGCGGCATGGAGGGATCTTCGCAGGGTGCCCGGATTCTGGTCGCGTCGAATCGCGGCCCTGTGTCGTACACCGTGGAACCCGACGGCGCCCTGGGGAGCCGTCGAGGTGGTGGCGGCGTCGTCTCGGGGCTGAGCGCGATCGGCCCGGACGCGGGCGCGGTATGGGTGTGCGCGGCGCTGTCGGAGGGCGACCGGGAGGCGGTGCGGCGCGGGGTCGCGGAGCCCGGGGTGCGGATGATCGCGGTGCCGCCGGAGGTGTTCCAGGCGGCGTACAACGACATCGCGAACTCGGTGCTGTGGTTCGTGCACCACCTGCTGTACCAGACCCCGTTCGAGCCGGTCTTCGACGAGGAGTTCCGCGGCCAGTGGGCCGCCTACGCGGCGTACAACGAAGCGTTCGCCGACGCGCTCGCCCGGGAGGCCGCCGAGGGCGCCGCCGTCCTCGTGCAGGACTATCACCTCGCGCTGGTGCCCGCGCTGCTCCGCGAGCGCCGCCCCGACCTGCGGATCGGCCACTTCTCGCACACGCCGTGGGCTCCGCCGGACTACTTCCGCCTGCTGCCCGACGACGTGGCCACGCAACTGCTCGAAGGCATCCTCGGCGCCGACCGGGCCGCGTTCCTCACCCGTCGCTGGGCCGCCGCGTTCGCCGCGTGCTGCGCCGACGTGCTCGGCGCCGAGGTGTCCGCCGACGGCGACGCGGTCACGTACCGGGGCCGGACGACCCGGCTGGGCGTGCACGGACTGGGCGCCGACCGGGAGTTCCTGCGCGAGCGGTCGCAGCGGCCCGACGTCGGCGAGCGGATGGCGGCGCTGCGGGCCGAGGCCGGGCCGGGCCGGCGGCTGATCGTCCGGGTGGACCGCACCGAGCTGTCGAAGAACATCGTGCGCGGCCTGCACGCCTACCGGCAACTCCTCACCGAGCACCCCGGTTGGCGCGAGCGCGTGGTGCACGTCGCCTTCGCCTACCCGTCGCGGCAGGACCTGGCGATCTACCGGGAGTACACCGCGGAGGTCTCCCGGGTGGCCACCGCGATCAACGACGAGTTCGGCACCGCCAGTTGGACGCCGGTCATCCTCAAGGTCGACGACGACTTCGCCCGCTCGCTCGCGGCCTACCGCCTCGCCGACGTGGCCCTCGTCAACCCGATCCGCGACGGTATGAACCTCGTCGCCAAGGAGGTCCCGGTCGTCTCCGACCAGGGGGTCGCGCTGGTGCTGTCCCGCGAGGCGGGCGCCTTCGAGGAGTTGGGCGACGACGCGTTCACCGTCAACCCCTACGACATCCGCGCGACCGCGGTCGCCCTCAACCTCGCCCTCACCCTCCCCGAGGCCGACCGCGCCGACCGCACCAAGCGCCTGGCCGCGGCGGCCACCGCGCTCCCGCCGCGCCAGTGGTTCCTCGACCAACTCCACGCGCTCGGCGGGTAGTCGGGCACCCATCGGGTAGTCGGGCGGCCACGACCACGCGATCCCCACCCAGGGCGCTCTCTCCCTCGCGGGTCCGCTCCCCGGGCGCGGGTTCGTAGCCCACGCCCGGGACGTCCGGACGTCCGGACGGCAGGGCGTCAGAACGGCGGGACGGACCGGGCGTCAGGGCTTCGGGGCCAGGCCGTCGAGGAGCACCGACAGCAGCCGGGCCGGGTCGGCCGGGGTGGCCGAGCGCGGGCGCATGGCGTGCAGGAAGGCGGAGACCAGCGCCATCAGGTCGGCGGCGGTGAGGTCGGCGCGGACGGTGCCGGCGGCCTGGGCACGGGTGAGCAGGCCGCCGATCTCTTCGCGGAGGACGGCGGCGGTGGCCATGACCGCGTCCTGGATGTCGACGCCGGAGCCGACCAGCGCGTCGACGAGGTCCTGCTTGGGCGCGGACTCGCGCAGCAGGTGGTCGAGGAAGGCGGCCAGCGCGGCCCCGGGGTCGCCGCCGAAGTCGCCTTCCGTGTCGCCGAGTTCGCGGGCACGGTGGATGAGCTGGTGCAGCCGGTCGTGCACGACGGCCTCGAACAGGGCTTCCTTCGTGGGGAAGTGCCGGTAGAGGGTGCCGGGGCCCACCCCCGCGCGCCGGGCGATCACGTCGAGCGGCACCGCGATGCCCTCGGTCGCGAACGCCTCCCGGGCGACCTCCAGCAGCCGGTCCCGGTTGCGCTGCGCGTCGGCCCGCAGCGGCCTCGTCTCCGGCACGTCGATCGCCCCTTTCGGCACCCGTCCCCGGGCACTGCTTCAAACGGAGAGCACTCTCCGGTACGGTGACAACCGGGGCGCACTCTCCGATTCTACGGCGCCCCGGGAGGACATCAGCCATGCCCGCACGCACGCCCCGCGAGACCGTCGAGGGGTTCCTCGCCGCCACCATCGGCGAGGACCCCGGCGCCCTCGCCGACTTCTACGCCCAGCACGTCCTCATCGACATGCCCTTCGCCCCGCCCGAGTTGTATCCGGCCCGCACCGAGACCACCCGCGAGGAGCTACGGGCCCGGTTCCGCGCGGGTGCGGCGGTCCGCCGGTACGAAGCGGTGCGCGACGTACGGCTGCATGTGACCGGCGACCCCGAACTCGTCGTCGCCGAGTACACGTTGGACGGCCGCCTGCTCGCCGGCGGCGAGCCCTTCACCCTCTCCTTCGCGATGTTCCTGACCATCCGCGACGGCCACATCGTGCACACCCGCGACTACGCCGACCCGCTGGCCGGGGCAAAGGCGCTGGGCCGCCTGCCCGAACTCCGCACGGCTCTCGGGGCGCCGGCACCCGGGCCGGACCCAACCACCGTGAGCCCGACCGGCGTTGTCAGCGGCGAAGACCGGACCGCCATCGCCGACGTGCTGGCCCTGCACGGCCACCTCACCGATACCGGTGAACTCGACCGGTTCGACGAGGTGTTCAGCTCCGACATCGTCTACGACCTCACCGGGCTCACCCCGGCCCGCGGCACCCTGCACGGCATCGGCGCCCTCGTCGACGCCGCCCACGCCCTCGGCCCGGCCAACCCCGTCGGCCACCACGTCACCAACACGGTCGTCCGTGCGGGCGAGCACGCGGACCGGGCGTACGCCCGTTCCAAGGGGATCGGCATCTTGGCCGACGGCACCAGCGGGAGCGTCACCTACGACGACACCCTCGTACGCGGCCCGCACGGTTGGCGCGTCACGCACCGCAGGATCACCTCGCGGTGACCGGCCCCGCGGGGCCGGGTCAACGGCCGGGTCAACCCAGTTCGTCGGCCAGGTGGTTGAGGAGATCGACGACGCCGGCCGGGCCCGGGACGGTGAGGTCGGCCTGCGCCAGCACCTCCTTGGGGGTCTCCTCGGCGCCCGCGCTGGCGACGAGGAGTCCGGGCAGGCCCTTGGCGCGCAGGTCCGCGACGGCGGCATAGGCGGCGAGGTCGCCGAGGTCGTCGCCGGCGTACAGGACGCTGCCCGCGCCGGCCTCGCGGAGGTAGGCGGTGAGGGCCACGCCCTTGTCGACGCCGGGCGGGCGCAGTTCGAGGACGTAGCGGCCGGGCTCGACCACGAGGCCGTAACGCGCGGCGAGTTCGCCCAGCGGCGCCCGCAACGCCTCGAACGCGGCGTCCGGGTCGTCGGTACGGCGGGTGTGGACGGCGACCGCGCGGCCGCCCTTGTCCTCGATCCAGGTGCCGCGCCACGCGCCGATCGACTCGAGGAAGCCGGGCAGTTCGGCGCGGACGGCGGTGACGCCGGGGGCGGCGGCCGGCGCGTGCACCTCGCCACTGCGGGCGTCCCAGCGCTCGGCGCCGTAGTGGCCGAGGACCACGAGGTGCTCCAGGCCGGGGACCCCGGCGAAGCCGCCGTACCGTACGGCGACGCCTGCCGGGCGGCCGGTGATGATCACCGCCGCGGCCAGGTGCGGGGTGAGTCGCGCCAGCGCTCCTGCCGCGCCCGGGTGGGCGCGGGCCTGTTCGGGGTCCGGCACGATGGGGGCGAGCGTGCCGTCGAAGTCCAGTGCGACGACGGCGCGTTCGGGGTGGGCGAGCAACGCGGTCAGAGCGTCCTTGCCCTCGGGGGTGTGCGGGGTGAACGTCTCGGCAGAAGCCATGTCGCCGAGCGTAGCGGAACCCCCCGGGGTGCCTGGGGCGCGCGCAACCGGCCACCGCCAGGTGGTCCCTGAACCGACAGCACACACGACCCTGGAGGGTCAGGGGCACCCCGGTCAGCGGTTGTCGGCGTGCCGCTGCCTCGTCTGCCGCCAGCGGTTCACCGTTGTCGGGGCCGCCTGGAGCGCGCGGGGGTCGTCGAGGAGGGCGTTGAGGTGCTGGAAGAAGGCGGTCGGGGAGATGCCGAGCCGTTCACGGATCGCCCGGTCGCGCGGACCGGGCCCGGCCCAGGACCGGCCGGCGAGGTCGAGCACCGCCAGGTCCCGCTCGGAGAGCCCGGGGAAGCCGTCGCCCGCACCCGAACCCGCGCCCGTATCGGAGGGCCCGGGGGAACCGTCACCCGCGCCCACACCCGCGGCTTCGCCGCCCTGCTCGGTCACCTCGATCGCACCCCCTACTGCGGTTGGGACGTCAGCCCCTGACCGTCCTGCATCTCCGCGTAATTCTGCAACTGCGACAGCACGGTCTTCGGGTCCTTGTGCAGCGCCGTGCCGATGACCTTCTTCATCCGGTCGTTCACCGTCGTCCAGGAGGTCTTGTCGACCGGGTAGAAGACCGCCTCGGGCAGCAGGTTCAGGAACTGCACGAGGTCGGCGTCGTGCTTCTCGCCCCGCATGACCTGGGAGGCCGAGGTGGTCACCGGCAACAGCCCGTACTCGTCGAGGAACTTGACCGTGTTCTTGGTCTGGTAGACGTACCGGAGCAGCTTGCGGTCGGCGTCGAGGTTGCCGTTCTGCTTGAAGGCCATCGCCCAGTCCGCGACGCCGAGGGTGTCCTGGTCCGGGCCGTCCTTGCCCGGCAGCGGCGCCACGCCCACGTCGACACCGTGCGCGCGGGCCTGCGCCAGCAGCGTCGGGTGACCGTTGATCATGCCAGCGTCGCCGGCCATGAAGTCGTCGAAGATCTCCTGGCGGTTGGTCTTGACGGGGTCCTTCGGGCCGATCAGCTTCGCGTCGACGAGGTTCTTCTGCAGCCAGGTGAACGCCTGGACGTTCTCGGCGGAGTCGAAGGTGTAGTTGCCGACCGTGTCGGTGATGCCGCCGTTGGCGCCGAGCATCCACATCAGGGACTCCGCCTGCGGCTCCTCCGGGCCGAGCGGCAGCCCGTAGGGGACCTTCACGCCGTGCGCCTTGAGCAGCTTCGCGTCGGCGGCGAGGTCGGCCCAGGTCTTGGGCGCCTTGGAGATGCCGGCCTGCCTGAACAGTTCCTTGTTGTAGAAGAACATCCGGGAGCTGGACGCCCACGGCAGGCCGTACTGGGTCCGGTCGACCGATCCGGCCTGGGACAGCGTGGGGATGAAGTCCGCCTGCTCGCTCACCGTGAAGAGCTGGTCGGCGCTGTACAGCCGGCCCTTGGCGGCGTAGTCGGCGTACGAACCCATCTGCGCGATGTCCGGCGGGTTGCCGGCCTTGACCATGGCGGCGACCTTGTCGTCCACGTCGGTCCATTTCAGTACCTGGACGTCGACCTTGATGTTCGGGTACTGCTTCTCGAAGTCGTGCACGATGTCGTTCCAGTACACGAGCGAGCTGTTGTCGGTCTTCGGGTCGCCGTAGTCCGCGGCCACCAGGTGCAGCGTCACGTCCTTGCTCTGCGCCGTGGAGCCGCCGCAGGCGCTGACACCCGTCAGGGCCAGCGCGGAAGTGAGGCCGGCCGCGAGGCCGAGAAGTCGTCGCCGCTGCACTGTTCCTACCACCCTTGGGACTTCGGGAAAGACCGGGATGCGGGCGGGGCCGCGCGCCGGGCCACCGCGAAAGCGCCGAGTCTTCCCCATATCTTTAGCCAAGGTCTACACCATGAGTGATAACTCTTCGACGGCGGGCCCCATGCTCCGCCCGCCACAGGTCTCTTGACGGACTTTTCCGGTCTCCCGGCCGCACCCCTCCTGACCTGCTCGGCAATAGGCATCTTTGCTGAGAATCGATCTTCCGGGCCGAGTGGACTAGACCTCTATAGGGGTAAGACGCGAGACTGTCCGCGTGAGACATGTCATCGCCCTCGATGTGGGCGGCACCGGGATGAAGGCGGCGCTGGTCGCCGAGGACGGCACACTCCTGCACCAGGCGCGCCGGCCGACGGGCCGCGAGCGCGGCGCGCAGGCCGTGGTGACCGCGATCCTCGACTTCGCCGCGGACCTGCGCGACCACGGCCGCGCCGAGTACGGCCAGGGCGCGGTGGCCGCCGGCGTGGTGGTGCCCGGCATCGTCGACGCCGCGGCCGGCGTCGCCGTCTACGCCGCCAACCTGGGCTGGAAGGACCTTCCGCTGCGCGACCTGCTCTCCGAGCGGCTGGACGGCCTGCCCGTGGCGCTCAACCACGACGTGCGGGCCGGCGGCCTGGCCGAGGGCCGGATCGGCGCGGGCAACGGCGCCGACCGGTTCCTGTTCCTGCCGCTGGGCACCGGCATCGCCGGCGCCATCGGCATCGAGGGCCGGATCGAGGCCGGCGCGCACGGCTACGCCGGGGAGATCGGCCACATCGTGGTCCGGCCCGGCGGCCGGGAGTGCGGCTGCGGGCAGCGCGGCTGCCTGGAGGCGTACGCCTCGGCCGGCGCGATCTCCCGGACCTGGGCGGCCACCAGCGGCGACCCGGACGCCGACGCGGCCGGCTGCGCGCGGGCGGTCGAGGCCGGCGACCGGGTGGCGATCGAGGTGTGGCGGGAGGCGATCGACGCGCTCGCCGACGGCCTGGTCACCGGCCTGACCCTGCTCGACCCCCGGGTGCTGGTCATCGGCGGCGGCCTCGCCGAAGCCGGCGACACCCTCTTCGGCCCGTTGCGGGCGGCCGTCGAGGCGCGCATCACCTTCCAGAAACTCCCGCTCATCGTCCCCGCCGCGCTGGGAGACACCGCCGGCTGCCTGGGCGCGGGCCTGCTCGCCTGGGATCTGATCTCCGTGGAGGTATCCGCCTGATGGCCCCCGTAACGACAACGCAGCGCACCGTTCTGGCGGGTGCCCGCGTGGTACTGCCGTCCGGCGTGGTGGACAGCGGCCGGATCACGGTCGACGGCTCCCGGATCGCCGCCGACGAGCAGGCCGAGCAGGCCACCCACGACCTGGCCGGGCACGGCTACACGGTCGTGCCCGGGTTCGTGGACATCCACAACCACGGCGGCGGCGGCGCGTCCTTCACCTCCGGCACCGCCGAGGACATCCTCACCGGCGTGCGCACCCACCGCGAGCACGGCACCACCACGGTGGTCGCCTCCACCGTCACCGAGAACCTCGACGCCCTCGCCCGGCAGGCCGCCCTGCTCTCCGAACTCGTCGAGCAGGGCGACCTGGCCGGCATCCACTACGAGGGCCCGTTCATCTCGCCCTGCCGCAAGGGCGCGCACGACGAGACGCTGCTGCGCGACCCCGACCCGGCGACCGTGCGCAAGCTGGTCGAGGCCGGCCGCGGCGCCGCGAAGATGGTCACGCTCGCCACCGAACTGCCCGGCGGCATCGAGTCGGTACGGCTGCTGGCCGACCTCGGCGTGATCGCCGCGATCGGCCACACCGACGCCGGCTACGAGCAGACCCGCCAGGCGATCGACGCGGGCGCGACCGTGGCGACCCACCTGTTCAACGCGATGCCGCCGCTCCACCACCGCGAGCCCGGCCCGATCGCGGCGCTGCTGGAGGACGAGCGGATCACGGTGGAGCTGATCAACGACGGCACCCACCTGCACCCGGCCGTGCTCGAACTCGCCTTCGGCAGCGCGGGCGCCGGCCGGGTCGCGTTCATCACCGACGCGATGGACGCGGCCGGCTTCGGCGACGGGATGTACGACCTCGGGCCGCTGAAGGTCGAGGTACGGCAGGGCGTGGCGCGGCTGGTGGAGGGCAACTCGATCGCCGGATCGACGCTCACCCTGGACACCGCCTTCAAGCGCGCGGTCACCGTCGACGGGCTCTCGCTCACCGACACCGTGCAGGCGATCTCGGTCAACCCGGCCCGCCTGCTGGGCCGGTCGGACCGGATCGGCTCGCTGGAGCCCGGCAAGGACGCGGACCTGGTGGTGCTGGACGAGGCGTACGACGTGGTGGGCGTGATGCACAATGGCACATGGGTGGTCGAACCCGTCACCGCCCCCGCCGCTGCAGCCGCTCCAGACGCGCCCGCAGAGCGGTCGAAGTGGAGCCGACGACTCACCATGCGCCCCAGCCCAGCCTGCCGTCCCCCGTCCGGCCCTGTCGGCCCCGCCCGGCCGGCGGGCGGGGTCCGGCCGCTTCCGGCCGCCTGTACGGCCGCCCGCCCGGCACCCCGTGACCGTCATATCTTCAACGTCTGCGTAAAAGCAGCCGCCCCGCTCTGGGCCGACCGCCGTCGGTTTGCCAAAATCAACACGTGATCATCACCGTCACGCTCAACAGCGCCCTGGATGTGACCTACCAGGTCCCGTCCCTGATACCACATGCCACCCACCGGGTGGTGGAGGCGGTGGAGCGGCCGGGCGGCAAGGGTCTCAACGTCGCCCGCGTGCTGGCCGCACTCGGCCACCGCGCCACCGTCACCGGCTTCGCCGGCGGCCCGGCCGGCGACGAGCTGCGCCGCGGCCTCGCGGCGGTGCCCTACGCGGACCGGCTCACCGACGCGCTGGTGCCGGTGGCCGGCACCACCCGTCGCACGGTCGGCGTGGTGGACTCGGCCACCGGCGACACCACCATGTTCAACGAGCCCGGCCCGACCATCGGCCCCGCCGAGTGGGCGGCCTTCCTCGCCGTCTACCGCGAGTTGCTCGCCGGCCCCGACACCGAGGCGGTCGCGCTGTGCGGGAGCCTGCCACCGGGCCTACAGGTCGGCGCGTACGCCGAACTGGTCCGGGAGGCACGCACGTCGGGCGTCTACGTCCTGCTCGACACCAGCGGTGAGCCGCTGCGCCGCGGCCTGGCCGCCCGCCCCGACCTGATCAAGCCCAACGCGGCCGAGCTGACCGGGCTGACCGGCTTCTCCGAACCGGCCCGCGCGGCCCACGACGCCAGGCGGCGCGGCGCCCGCGGGGTGGCCGCCTCCCTCGGCGCCGACGGGATGCTCGCGGTCACCGAGGACGGCGCCTGGCGGGCCCTGCCGCCGGGCCGGCTGGCGGGCAACCCCACCGGCGCCGGCGACTCGGCGGTCGCCGGGCTGCTGTCCGGACACGTGGAGGGGCTGCCATGGCCGCACCGGCTGGCCCGCGCGGTCGCGCTGTCGGCGGCCACGGTGCTCGCGCCGGCCGCCGGGGAGTACGACGAGGCCGGGTACGAGGAGCTGCTGCCGAAGGTGGAGGTCGTCCCGGCGGGGTAGGGGCCCGCCCCGGCCGGGGCGGCGGCGCGACCGCGCGGAACGGGCGGAACGGACCGCCTAGGCCGCGACCGGCAGGGGCTGCCCGGTAGCGAGGTGTCCTGGTGCTCCCCCACGGCCTTCGGCGTGGGTGGTGCCCGCACCCCCTCGTAGTGGGCCCTACGAGGACACGCGTGCCAGGACAGCGAACGGGGCACACCTTGCCGGGAGGGGCACTACTTCGGGTCCTTGCCCTCCCTGAGCTGCACCTGGTCGAGGTTCACCCCGCAGTTGCTGTCGGCCGGGGTGCAGGACAGCGTCAGGACGTTGGAGCCCTTCTTCAGGTTCACGTATTTGAAGGTCGTCATGTTCCACGCCTTCGCCCAGTCGGTGGCGTTGCCGTAGTTGTTGAGCTTCACCGGGTCGGTGCGCGGTTCGCCGTTGACGCCCAGCGTCAAGGTGGCGTCGGGGCCGGCGTTCCCGTAGCTGAAGTGGTAGGTGTACGTGCCCGCCTTCGGCACGTCCACGGTCCAGGTCACCGTGGCGCCCTGGTTGCCCATGTTGTCGACGTAGCTGCCGCCCGCCGCGTTCGCGCCCGGGTGCTCGGTGCTGGTCGCGGCGCCGCCGCTCAGCGCGAGCGTGGACACGTCGACCTTCTTCGAGTCGAACTTCGTCGGAGTCGCGGACGGCGACGCGGACTGGGTCGGCGCGGTGCTGGCGCTGACGGCACCGGTCGGCTTGTCGTCGGCGGTCTTCTTCTTGTCGCCCGAGCTGCTGGTCATCGCGAAGGCGATGCCGATCGCGACGGCGGCGACCACGGCGACGGCCGCGATCAGCAGACCCCGGCGGTTCGGGGAGCTGTCCGGCCCGCCCGGACCGCCGGGCCTGCGGCCGCCGGGCGGGCCCTGCTGCGGGTCGTACGGCGGCTGGCCGTACTGCTGCGGCTGGCCCTGCGCCTGCGGGTACTGCGCGGTCGGGCCGCCGCCGTACTGGCCCGCGTGCTGCTGCCGGCCCTGGTCGTAGCCGTACGGCGCCTGGGGCGGGTAGCCGTAACCGCCGCCGCCCTGCTGCTGGGGCGGGGCCTGCGGCGGGTAGCCGTAGCCACCGGTCGCCGGGCGCCGCTCACCGACCCGCTGCACCTGGTGGTACGAAGTGCGGGGCACGCCGGGCTGCCCGGCCGCCGGCTGGCCGCCGGCCGGGTCCGGCTGTTCGCCGCCCTCGGACCGGTAGAGATACGCGAACGGGTCGTCGTTCTCCGGCGCGCCGTCGTTTCCGGCAGTCATCCGCTGTCCACTCCCTCGACTGTGGTATGCCAGGCACCTTACCGGCCCCGGACGACACACCTCCCACGCTCTTCGACGCGTGGACAGGTCGGTAAGGTTCCCCTGTGACAAGCGCCACGGGTCCCGGCCGCCCCGATCCGGACCCGGGCCAGGATCAAGGCCCCGTGCCCGAGTGGCTGCCATGGCAGGACGCGATGGAGCTGGCACTGTACGGCCCCGGCGGATTCTTCCGCCGCGAGCGGCCCGCCGACCACTTCCGCACCTCCGTGCACGCGTCACCGCTGTTCGCGGGCGCCGTGGCGGAACTGCTCGGCCGGGTCGACGAGGCGCTCGGCCACCCCGCGCGGCTGGACTTCGTCGACATGGCGGCGGGCTCGGGCGAACTCGCCGCCGGCGTGCTGGCCGCCCTTCCGCCCGCCCGCGCGGCCCGCGTGCGCGTGCACGCCGTCGAGCGATCCGCCCGCCCGGCCGGCCTCGACCCCCGCGTCGTCTGGACCGCCGAACCGCCACCGGACGCGCGCGGTCTGCTGTTCGCCAACGAATGGCTGGACAACGTTCCCCTGCCCGTCGCCGCGCCCGCCCCCGACGGCCGCACCCGCTACGTCGAGGTCCGGCGCGCGGACGGCGCGGAACGCCTGGGCCCCCGGGTGACGGATGAGGACGCGAGGTGGCTGGAGCGGTGGTGGCCGCTGGGCGCGGGCGGCGGCGCCGACCGCCGCGCGGAGATCGGCCGCGGCCGCGAGGCCGCCTGGCGGCGGGCGGTCGGCACGCTCGCCGCGGGCCTGGCCGTGGCGGTGGACTACGGCCACACCGCCGCGGCCCGCCCGCCGCTCGGCAGCCTCACGGGCTATCGCGACGGCCGCCAGGCCGTCGCCGTGCCGGACGGCTCGATGGACCTGACCGCGCACGTCGCGATGGATGCCCTCCCGGGCACCCTCACCACGCAGCGCGCGGCACTGCACGCCCTGGGGGTCCAAGGGCAGCGCCCCCCGCTCGCCCTGGCCGCCCAGGACGCGCCGGCCTATCTACGGGCGCTGGCCGCCGCCACGGAAGCGGCCGAGCTGACCGCGAAGGGCGGCCTCGGCGACTTCCTGTGGCTCACCACTCCGGTCGGCGCGGAATGCGCGGACCTGCTCGGGCCGCGGCCCGCGGGCTGACCGCCGCCCGCAATACCCGGCGCCCGCATCGCCGTTCACCCGCAATACCCGGCGCCCGCGCCACCCTTCACCCGTATCGCCCGCACCTGTAGCTTTGCCCAACGGGCGCCCGTTGCAACGCCGTTCACGCTTCTGGCATGCAACCACGAAGCGCGCGCCCGTCGTGTCACCCTGAGACACAGGGTGTGCCAGGAGATGCCAGGGGGGAGGCGGGGCATGGCCGGTATCGGCATCAGACCGCTCGGCGAGGACGACCCGAAGCGGCTCGGACCGTACCGGCTGCTGTGGCGGCTGACCACGGGCGGGATGGGGCGGATCTACCTGGCCAGGCCCCAGCAGGCCGGCCCGCTCGTCGCGGTCAAGACGCTGCTCGCGGAGGGCGTGGTCAGCGAGCCCGACCGCAAGCGCTTCGCCCGCGAGGTGGACCTGGCCCGGCGGGTGGACAGCTCCTACACCGCCCGCCTGCTCGATGCCGACGCCCGGGCCGAACGGCCCTGGATGGCCATCGACTACGTGCCCGCGCCGTCCCTGGGCGACCTGGTCCGCGCGGCCGGTCCGCTGCCGCCGTCGGCGCTGCCCTGGCTGGCGGCCGGCACCGTACAGGCCCTGCTCGCCCTGCACGACAAGGGCGTCGTGCACCGAGACGTCAAGCCCCAGAACATCCTGCTGCCGCTGACCGGGCCGCTGGTCATCGACTTCGGCATCTCGCACGCGATCGACAAGACCACCACGTCGCTGACGTTGGGCACCATCGACTACACCTCGCCGGAGCAGGCGCTCGGCCGGCGCTCCACCCAGGCGTCCGACGTGTTCTCGCTGGGCGCGACCCTCTTCCACCTCGCGGTGGGCCACGCGCCCTACCCGGAGACCGACGACGGCCCGCTGCAACGGCTGGCCCGGGTGCAGACCGGCGCGCTCGACCTGTCCGGCCTGCCGCCGCGCCTGGCCCCGCTGATCCACCCGACCCTGGCCGCCGAACCCGACCAGCGCCCCACGCTCGACGAACTCCTGGTGCACTTCATCGACGAGGCCGACCGGGCGCCCGCCCAGCGCGGCGGGCAGCACCGGCTGCCGGTGCGGTGGACCGCGCTGATCGACGCGTACGAGGCGCACGGGCGCGCACTGGACCTCGACGAGGGCGGCGCGGTCGCGATGGCCGACGAGCACACCCGCCCGCTGCCACCGCCGGCGCCCACCCTCGTGGACACCCGGGAGCGGGCGGCCCGCCGGGACCGGGAGGAGCAGGCGCGGCAGGCGCGCGAGCAGCGGGAGCGGGAGCTGCGCGAACTGGCCGCGGCGACGCGGGCCAAGGCGGCCGAGGCGGAACGGCAGCGGCAGGCCGAACGGGAGACCGCGAAAGCGGCGGCAGCGGCCCAAGCTGCGGCGAAGAAGGCGGCCGAGGCGGAACGGAAGAAGGCCGAGCGCAAGAAGGCGGAACAGCGCAAGGCCGAGCAACGCCGGGCGGAGCAGCGCAGAACCGAGGAACTGGCCGCCGAGAAGCGCAGAGCCGAGCAGAAGAAGGCCGAACAGCGCGCCGCCGCGGCCAAGGCCAAGCAAGGGGAGACCGCCGGCGCCTGGCTGGTGGCCGTCGTACTCGTCATCGCCCTGGTGGCCTGGCATCCGTGGACGGGCCACCACAACTCGGGCTCGGCGAGCGGCGCGTCGAGCGTCACGACGGCCCCCCCGTCCCTGTCCGGCGGGGACGGTACCCCCTCCGACGACCCGGACAACGCCGACGCCGGCGCGGCCGACATCCCCGACGACGACCCCGCCACCACGGACGACACATCGGCCGACACATCGGACGGCGGCTCGGACGCCGACACCGTCCCGGACACGACACCTCCCGCGCCCACCACCACGACCCCGCCCCCTGATCCGACCGAAGAGGCGTTCAAGGCCGTCCCGATCGGCGACTGCCTGCCCGTATACGACACCGGTCGCGGCGGCAACAACACCATCACCTGGAGCGCCTCCACCCCGCCGAGCCCGGTGTCCTGCTCCGGCCAGTGGGGCGGCCTGGTCCAGGTCACCAGCCGTACGAGCGGCAGTTGCCCGAGCGGCATCGGCAAGTCGTCGTGGGGCTACTACTCCTCCACCTCGGGTGACACCACGCGGCTGTGCGTCACCCGCGTCTTCGTCCCGCACTACTGCCTGCTCGGCACGCAGTCCGGCGAGTCCATCAGCATCGGCGCGATGACGGCCGTGGACTGCACCGCGAAGCGGGTCCCCGTGCCGTACAACCAGGTCATGTGGATATCAGGCATCTACCGGGCCCCGTCTGGCGCCTCCGCGAACAACTGCGTGCTGGGGGCGAGCGACCAAACCCGGTACTGGGCCTGGCTGGTGGACGACGGCCGGGACCTGCTGTGCACGACGGTCTACCACGACGGCTGACCGGACCCGACGGCGAGACCTCAGCCGGCGAGCTTGCCGAGCCCTTCTAGCAGCCTGCGCTCCACCTCCGGGTCGAGCCCCACCGGTGGGCGGTCAGGCCGTTGGGGCGCCGCCCCGCCGATGTCCACGAGCCAGCGCCAGGTGTCCGCGACGGTCTCCCCGACCGGGCGGCACGACAGGCCCGCGCCCACCGCCTTGCGCACGTCGCCGCGGTGCATCGTGTCGTACAGCTCGCCCGGCGGCAGCCACACCGGCAGCTGCGTCCACGGCTCGATCCCGGCCGCCTCGACCGCCTCCGGCGCCGTCCAGCGCAGCACGGCGTCCGAGCCGGTCACCCGCGCGCAGGTCTCCAGCAGCTCGCCCATCGTGGTGTGCCCGGGCGGGCTGACCAGGTTGTACGGCCCGCCGAGTCCCGCGGCGAGCGCGTCGAGCGTCCAACCGGCCAGATCCCGTACGTCGATGTACTGCAGGCCCGCCTCCCGCGGCCCGGGCGCCAGTACCTCGCCGCCACGGGCGATCCGCCCCAGCCACCACGGCAGCCGCCCGATGTTCTCGTACGGCCCCAGGATCAGGCCGGCCCGCACCAGCAGCGCCGCGTCGCCGTACGCCTCCTGCGCCGCGATCTCGCCGGCCCGCTTCACGGCCGCGTAGTCGTCGCCCTCGCCGTCGACCAGCTCGCCGTTCTCGTCCACGCCCCCGCGCGCCGGGTACGCGTACACCGACCGGCTCGACACGTATCCGTACCGGCCGACCCGCCCGCCCAGCACGCGCGCCGCGTCCCGCACCGCGGCCGCGTCCCACGACCCGGTGTCCACCACCGCGTCCCACTCC
>NZ_JACEGK010000032.1:0-26005 GCF_056859195.1 Streptomyces sp. NH27 | reverse complement strand
GCGGGCCCGGGGTACGGGTGTCGGTGGTGGTCATCCCGCCACCCGCACGGTGGTGGTGGCGCCCCACAGCGCCAGCGACAGGAAGAAGTCGGTGAGCGAGATGATCACGATCGCGTTGCGCACCGACCGGCCGACCGCGATACCGACACCGGCCGGGCCGCCCTTGGCGGTGAAGCCGTAGTAGCAGTGCGCGAGGATCACCACGACGCTGAAGATCAGCACCTTCAGTATGGACAGCAGCACGTCCTCCGGTGCGAGGAAGAGGTTGAAGTAGTGGTCGTAGGTGCCGGGCGACTGGCCGTTGAACCACACGGTCACCAGCCGGGAGGCCGCGTAGCTGCTGAGCAGGCCGATGCCGTAGAGCGGGATGATCGCGACCACGCCGGCGATGATCCGGGTGGTGACGAGGTAGGGCACCGAGCGCACGCCCATGCTCTCCAGCGCGTCGACCTCCTCGTTGATCCGCATCGCGCCGAGCTGCGCGGTGAATCCGGCGCCGACGGTCGCGGACAGCGCGAGCCCGGCGATCAGCGGGGCGATCTCGCGGGTGTTGAAGTAGGCGGAGATGAAGCCGGTGAACGCGGCGGTGCCCAGCTCGTTCATCGCCGCGTAGCCCTGCAGGCCGACGACGGTGCCGGTGGCGAGCGTCATGCCGATCATCACGCCGACGGTGCCGCCGATGACGCTCAGGCCGCCGCTGCCGAAGGCGACCTCGGACAGCAGCCGCAGCACCTCCTTGAGGTAGCGGCGCAGGGTGCGCGGCACCCACAGCACGGCCTTGACGTGGAAGAGCAGGTGGTCGCCGGTGTCGTCGAGCCGGCGCAGCCAGCGTCCCGGGCCCGCCCGGCGGACGCGGGACGGCGGGGCGGCGGGCTCGGGCGGCTCGGGCCGCGGGGCGTCCTTGTCGAGCAGGGCCATCGCTCAGGCTCCCTTCTGCGGCACGAGCTGGAGGTAGATCGCGGTCAGCACCACGTTGACCACGAACAGCAGCAGGAAGGTGATGACCACCGACTGGTTGACCGCGTCGCCGACGCCCTTCGGGCCGCCCTTGGGGTGCAGGCCGCGGTAGGCGGCGACGATGCCGGCGATGAAGCCGAAGATGACCGCCTTGATCTCGGAGATGTACAGGTCGGGCAGTTGGGCGAGCGCGGAGAAGCTGGAGAGGTAGGCGCCCGGGGTGCCGTGCTGCACGATCACGTTGAAGAAGTAGCCGCCGGCGGTGCCGACCACCGAGACCAGACCGTTGAGCAGCAGGGCGACGAGCATCGTGGCCAGCACCCGCGGCACGATCAGCCGCTGCACCGGGGAGACGCCCATCACCTCCATCGCGTCCAGTTCCTCGCGGATCTTCCGCGAGCCGAGGTCCGCGCAGATCGCGCTGCCGCCGGCGCCCGCGATCAGCAGCGCCACGATCAGCGGGCTGGCCTGCTGGATCACCGCCAGCACGCTCGCCCCGCCGGTGAACGACTGGGCTCCCAACTGCTGTGCCAGCGAGCCGACTTGGAGGGCGATCACCGCGCCGAACGGGATCGACACCAGCGCCGCGGGCAGGATCGTCACGCTCGCCACGAACCAGAACTGCTCGATGAGTTCGCGGATCTGGAACGGCCGCCGGAAGGTGTCCCGGACGGTGGTCGCCGCCAGCGTCAGGAGTTGCCCGGTCTCGCGCAGCGCCCCTGCGCCGGGAATGGAGCGGCGCGGGACGGCCGCGGAGCGCGCGGGCGGCATCGTCTGCGGTACGGACTCCGGCGCGGACTCCGGTACGGGCGGCGCGGTCATCGGGTCACCTCCGCGGCGGGCCCGGTCATGCGTGCTCCCCCTGTACGGGGGCCTGCGCGGGGGCGAGTCCGGCCTTCATGGCCGTACGCGCGGCGACCGGCAGGTCGTCCCACATCGCCAGCACCCGGGCCCGGCGGCGCTGCACGGCCCGGCGCGGCGGCAGTCCGGGGCTCGGTTCGAGCTGGGGGGCGATCCGGCGCGGCAGTTCGGCGGGCAGGTCGGTCGACTGCTCGCGGGCGAGGGTCGCCTCGTCCTTCTCCTCGGCCATCCCGATCGGGCCCTCCTTGCGGCCGCCCAGGAACTGCCGCACCACCGGCTCGTCGCTGGTCAGCAGCACCTCGCGCGGCCCGAAGGCGACCAGCCGGCGCCGGAAGAGCATCCCCATGTTGTCCGGCACGGTCGCGGCGATGTCGAGGTTGTGCGTGACGATCAGCATCGTGGCGTCGATCTGCGCGTTGAGGTCGATCAACTGCTGCGAGATGTACGACGTACGCACCGGGTCGAGCCCGGAGTCCGGCTCGTCGCACAGGATGATCTGCGGGTCCAGCACCAACGCCCTTGCCAGCCCGGCGCGTTTGCGCATGCCGCCGGATATCTCGCCGGGCAGCTTCCCCTCCGAGCCGAGCAGGCCGACCATGTCCATCCGCTCCATGACGATGCGGCGGATCTCCGACTCCTTCTTGCGGGTGTGCTCCCGCAGCGGGAAGGCGATGTTGTCGAAGAGGTTCATCGAGCCGAACAGCGCGCCGTCCTGGAACATCAGGCCGAACAGCTTGCGGGTCTCGTAGATGTCCCGCTCCTTGCCGCCGACCATGTCGACGCCGTTCACCATCACCCGCCCCCGCTCCGGCTTGAGCAGGCCGATCACGGATTTCAGGAACACGGTCTTGCCGGTGCCGGAAGGCCCGAGCATCACGCTGACCTCGCCGGGCGGCAGAGTGAGCGTCACGTCCTCCCAGACGGTCTGTCTGCCAAAGGACTTCGTCAGACCCTCGACGATCACTTCGATTCCCATTGCACCTCCCGGGGGTGGTTGTGGTCTTCACGGTGGACGGATGGGTGGGGGACGGAACTGCGGTGGCCGGATTCCCGGCGGACTGCGGTCACTTGGTCGACGCGGTGCGGACGGGAAGGGCGGGCAGCGGGATGTCGGGGGAGCAGTTCTCGCCACTTACCGGAGCGCACAGGGGCCCCTGGACGAAGTTGAGGCTGTTCCCCGGCCCGGACAAGGACGAGGTGAAGAGCGCGTCGAGGTTCTCGCCGGGCGTGCCGCAGCCGGTGAACGGCGGGATGACGAGGTTGTCGTCGGCGAGTGGGCCGCCCGTCTGAAGCTCGTAGTCGGGCTTGCCGTCCCGCTGTGTCGGGTCGGGCACCCTCGCGTCCGCACGGCCGTGGAGCAGGATGTGCACCGGCTTCTCGGTGTGGCAGTCCGACCCGACGTCGAGTGGTACCCCGTTGACCTTCACATTGCGCAGCCGCAGGTCCTGGTAGCCGCTGACCGTGGTCAGCATCGGAGAAGCGACGGGGCGCCCGGAATGGCTGTCCTGCCCGCCGACGTTGGTGACCGTCATGACCCCCTTGGACACAAAGCTCACGTCGGCGGAGGTGGGCACGAATCCATAGGTGAGGAACGTCGAGTGGGACGGGGGGAGATTCACCCCGAAGATGCTGTCGATATCGGTGTAGGCATACGGGGCTATGACGACCCGCAGGCCCTCGTTGACGGTGAGGAGCGCCGGCTTGTCACGTGGGTCGTTGACGATCATCGCGCCGTTGAGCTTGTTGACGTTGGAGAAGCCCGTGAAGTAGCCGCACAGGACGCTCGGTTGAGTCTGCGGTGGCAGAGCTCGGCCGCCCGTTGGAATGGGCGCCAGCACGGTCGGGTCCAGTTCACCGACGGGCGCGGCGTCGCAGGTGGTGCGGCCCGAGTGCGGAGGGGTGTCCAGCGGCACGATGGTGCTGGGCGCTCCGTTCGCCGACCCGGACGACGACGCCGAGCCGGAGGGAGTCCCGGCCGTCCCCGTGCCGGCCGTCCCCGTGGCACCGGACGTGGCGCCGGTGGGCGGGGTCGAACCGGTGCCGCCGGGCACCGGGACCGTCGCGAGCGTGATGTCCTCGTCGGCCTTGGCCGCGCACAGAGCGGTGATGTCGGCGAGCGCCCCGGCAGTGCTTCCGCCGGTGGGGGTGCTGGAGGCGTCGGCGGGGCTGTCCGCACCGCTGCCGTCCGCGGAACCGTCCGAACTGCCCGCGCTCGCACCGGAGTCCGCGGGCGTGGTCGGGTCCGCCGAGGGCGTGCCCGGGTCGGAGGGCGTGCCGGCCGCGGCCTGCGGATGAAGCGTCAGGTCCAGGTCTCCCGCGGCGAAGACCAGGTCTCCACCGGCGGTCACCGACACTCCGGGGACCTTGCCGGTGAAGACCAGGTCCAGGTCGCCGCTGCCGGCCACGGTGGTGGACTTCGCGGTCAGGTCCGGCCAGATCACGACGGTGTCGGAGGCGCCCTGCGTGACGTGTGTCTTCGTGGAGGCGCTGCCGCTGAGCGTGTCGGCCTCGGCCGGGATCAACGCGGTGACCGCGGCCCGGGGGATGCCGACGGTCAGCGTCAGGTCGCCGGGCTGGATCGGCTTGCCGACGGCCCCACTGTCCGGATACGCCTGCTTGAAACCGACGCTGATGTCCTGCGGGTCCTGCCCCGCGCCGAACTGGCAGGTGTACGCCAGCGACACGCCGTCGGCTCCGCCGGCACCACCGGTCGCCGACGAGTCCGTACCCGGCAGCAGGCCCGCCAGGAGCGCGGCCGCCGCGACGCCCGCGAGCTGTACCACCCGACGCGGACGCGGTCGGCTCACTCGCACGGCACCCCTCATTTCCGAACTCCTCTTCCAGCCCTGGCGGCAGGACATTACGTGTGGGTAATAAGGATGGACAAGTGATCGAACATGTGAAGATCCGGCGAATTTCCGGAGCCGGGGATTCTTGTCAACGAGTGACAAACGGCAACCGGAATTTTGTCCTCCAGTGAGTACCAGGGGCCGCCGACCGGGCCGTCCGGGCCGATCGTCGGGCAGATCGTCCGGACCGGGGCCGATCGTCCGGACCGGGCCGGGCCGACGGTCGAAAGCGCGCGCAAGTCCCCCCGTTGGGACAGGGACCCCGGCCTCAGATCACGGGCCGGGGTCCCTGCTTCTGCGGTGGTGCGGATCTGGTGAGCCGGGCCGGACTACGGCTCGGTGATCGTCAGGGTGCTGGGCGAGACGTAGTAGTCGCCGACGTAGGAGACCGCGTCGCCGGTGTTCATCAGGCCGAGGCAGCCGGACCCGACGTTGTAGGCGTGCAGGTTGCCGGTTCCCAGGACCTTCAGGTCGTGGGTGGAGTTGGTGTAGCTGACGTCGAGCGTGGCCGGCGTGGTCGCGCTCGCACCGGCGAAACTGGCGGTGCAGGTGAGACCGCTGATGTGGGCCTCGACGCCGGTCAGGGTGCCGGTGGTGACACCGTTGCTGTAGCTGACGGCGTTCAGCGCCCACGGGGTGTTGTCGGCCGTGACGGTGAAGGTGATGCTCAACGGGCCGGTGCAGCTCGACCACTGCACCCCGCCGATGGAGGCGATGCCGTTGCCGTCGACCCCGGTGCCGTTCGGCGCGTTGCCCGTCGCCTTCGAGTCGGTGCAGGTGAGCTGCGTTCCGGTGCCGTTGTCCGTCAGCAGGGTGTTGGTGGAGTCCGCGGTGAACGAACCACCACCGGCCACCGTCCACGAACCGGCCGCGGAGGCAGGGCTGATGGCGAGGCCGAGGGCCGCGGCGAACGCGGCGCCGGTGACGATGCCACCCTTGACGAGAGGGGAGATCTTACGCATGGGCTGTTCCTTCCTGGGAGTTGGCGTGCCTGACAAAACCGATGTCTGCGCTGCTCGGGCGCAATTCGGTTGCGACTCACTACCTGGAACGTGGGTACCGATTCCAGCCGGTTGCCCTTGCGGGGGAGGACGTTACGCACGGGTAACCGAAGGGCGCAAGAATCCGGCCGAAGAATCTCCACCAGCCACTACCGGTCGGTATTTTTCTGTCACCGGGGCAACATCGCCACCGGGCGGTTTGTAAAAGAGTGAGCACTTGCAGGTCTCCGGCCCGCTTCGCGATCACCAGACCCCCACGGCCCGCGAACCCTGGGTCACCGGCCGCCCGGCCGGGCGGACACGGGACCCGTGCAACCAGGGATGACGACGTTTCCGTGTCCATGGGGCTGCGCTCCGTAGACGTTTGGTCTATGTTGCAGCGAGGTCACCGAGGCGCGATGGGGCGCACGGGAGGGGGCGGACATGACCGTAATGCGGCAGACCCCGGAGCAAACGGAGGCACCGGGTCCGATTCCACGGGAGTTCGCCGCGATCATGCGCCCCGAACTGCCCAGTCTATTAAAAGAGATGGCGGCTGAAATCGTCGCCGCGATCCCCGAATACGGGCATCTGCTGGAGGGCCCCAACAGCCGGGTGATCAAAATCGGGATCGAGCAGAGCATCGCCACGTTCGTGGACCGGGTGGCCGCCCCCACCGCCACCACCTCGCTGCGTGACGACCTCTGCCGCCGGTTCGGCCGCTTCGAGGCGTACGAGGGCCGCAGCCTGGACAACCTCCAGGCCGCATACCGGATCGGCTGCCAGGTGGCGCTGCGCCGGGTGCGTACGGTCGGGCGCCGCTACAACCTGTCCGCGTCCTTCATGCTGACCTTCGCCGACGCGCTCTTCGCCTACATGGGCGACCTGGCCGAACTGTCCCGCGAGGGATACGTGCAGGCGCTCGCCGAGTTGGGCGAGGAGCCGGACAACCGGCGCCGCCGGCTGCTGCGCCGCATTCTCGGCGGCACCGCGGTGGCGCGCAGCGCGCTGGCCGAACTCGCCGAACACGCCGCCTGGCCGCTGCCGGAGGAGGTCACGATGGTGGCCGTCGCCTTCGGCACCCGCCCGGCCCGCACCGCGCTCGACCGCGACGTCCTCCAGGACTTCGCCGATCCCGAGCCGCACCTGCTGATACCGGGGCCGTTCACCGAGCAGCGGCGCGCCTCGCTGACCGCGGGACTCGGCGGCTGCCGGGCCGCGGTCGGGCTGACCACGAAACTCGCTGAGGCGGCGGACTCGCTGCGCTGGGCCCGGCATACGCTGGCGCTCACCAACTCGGGCGTGGTCGGCGGCGCCGGAGCGGCCGGCCGTACCGGGGTGGGCGGGGGCGCCGGAGCGGCCAGCGGCGCCTCCTACGACGATTCGCTGATCCTCAGCGAGGACCATCTGCTGCCGTTATGGCTGCTGGGCGACCCGGCCCTCGCCGACCAGATGGCCAGGAAGTACCTCGGGCCGCTGGTCGGACTGACCCCGGCGCAGCGCACCCGGCTCATCGACACCTTACGGATCTGGCTGACCACCCGGGGCACCGCGGGCCAGGTCGCCGACCAGTTGGGGGTCCACCCCCAGACGGTCCGCTACCGCCTGCGCATCCTCGACCGCGCCTTCGGCGACCAACTGGCCCACCCGGACGACCGTTTCGCCACGGAGATCGCCCTACGCGCGTTACATCTGCGCCAACACGGGGAAGACGGCTCCCCCACCACCGACCCCCGGTGCGGCACTCAGTAGCCACCGGCCGCCACCGGCCAAGATGGGGGATGGAGCCGACCGGATTCGAACCGGCGTCCTCCCACACGCAGTGAAGGCGCGACAACCACTGCGCTACGGCCCCATCCCGCTCGCGATCATACGAGCCACCCGCACCCTGCCGCTCTCGAATTTTCGCAGCCGACGACGGATCACTCAGCGTGGCCGCGTCGGGGTTCTTCCGCTGTGTCTCCGTCAGGATCTGTCCCCGTTCTGGATCTGCGCGAGGGCGTGGCGGATCTCGGCGCGGATCCTCTCGTCCTGTACGGCCGCCCACGGTCCGTCGATGATGGCGTGTCGCCGGTCGTCCTCCAGTGCCGCGCGCAGGATCGGTACGGCGGTCGCGGCCGGGGGGCCGATCCTGCCCAGACGGCGGATCGTGGTCTCGGTCGATCGGCTGAGGCGCTGGTGGGTGCGTAGTGGGGCGAGTTCCCAGGTGAGGAGTCGGACGGCTGTCTCATAGGAGGGCAAAACTCCGGCCCCGACCTTGTGAGACGGCCCTACAGGGCGGACCGGTAGAAGACCTTCCCGCCTTTCGGCTCGACACCGAGCGCTACGTAGAAAGCGAGGGCAGCGGGATTGTCGGTGTCGGCGGTCCACTCGATCCTGGAACAGCCCGATGCGGCGGCGAGGTCCCGCAACTCGGCCATCAGCGCGTGTTCGACGAGCAGACGGCGCGTTTCGACGACCGTGCCGCTCAGTGCGCGACCGCGAGCGGCCATCGGCGCCGCCATCCCTTGGACACCGTTCGATGTGCCGCGAACGACCGGCGAGCGACCTCCGCGAGGCGCACGCAACGTGCACGCAACGAGTGGCGTGGCCTTTGAACCCGTGAGGTCCGCCTTCATGTGGAGCGTCACAGCCTGACAGTCCCCGATCCGTGCCGGGGCTCCGAGCAGGATCAGGAAAGGCCGCGGGCCCGGATCACCGTCCCGTCCCCCGTGCGGCACTCGACGATGTGCGCGAGCATGCTCGCGTATGACGTGAATGCCGGGAAGACCGATGCAGTGCCCGGCCTGCCCTCGGAGCGGTCGTCCATGATGTCCTCGTCGCACAGGTCGACGATGCGACCATCGTCAGGGTCGCCCAAGTCGGCGGCGAGGATGTAGTTCACGCCGGTCGTGGCGTTCAGGATCGGATAGCACTCGGCTCCGTTCCTGAGCAGGTCGCGGTCCTCGTCTTGCAGGTAGCCGAAGAAGTTGTCCTCGTACCAGAGGTCGATGACGCCGTCGCCGTCAGTGTGATCCGCGCGCGGGGTCCAGAGGTCGAAGCGGTCGAAGCGGACCTGGACATCGGGCCCGGGTCCGGACAGCACTCGCCGGACCTGCCGCAGCCACGGCGGCAGGACGACCGCGTTGCGCCGCTCCACATGATCGAGCAGCACCTCGTCGTCGCGGTGGAAGACGATCCCCGGAAACCGCTCCACGAAGACGCGCAGCGCCGTCTTGTCCACCTCCGGCAGCGACGAGCGGCCCACCCAGCCGAGGGCCTCGTCGGCCGATCCCGTGCCGCGGTGGGCCGCATAGTCGAAGGTGTCGAACATGATGTCCGGAATGCCGCCGGATACGTTGCCCGAGTCGGCATCTGCGCGGTTGAGCACGGTGAACCTCTCCGGAGATCGTCAGAACTCCGGCGACTGTACTTCACCACTACGACACCCGGATGACGTCGGCCACGGACCGGCGGAATCCTCACGAATTGGCTCGCGCACCAGATCCGCGAGCGCCGGGGGTGCCGTGAATGCCGGAAGTGCCGGAAGTGCCGGGAGTTGAGACCGTCTCCACGGTTCCCGACAGTTTCTCGCTCGTACGCCATCCCCCGGCAAGACGCGTCGAACCTGCCCCGGGGCACCCCGGGCCCGCAGGATCAGTGGAGGGCGGCCCCGGCCTCATCCGCGCAAGACTGCGCACGTAGGCGGCTGTTCGCGGGGATACCGTCTTGGTGTCGACGCCGAACGGGAGACTGTTGGGAGACCTGCGCCGACCTTGAGTCCGCTCGCCGACGCATGCCGGAGAGCTTCTCCAACTTCAGTGTGACCTGCTGGGGATGACTTTCTCCCAAGGTGAGTCTTCATCGCCGTCAAACGGCTCGGAGAACGTCTCCGGGAATTCCGTGGCAATGCCATTGATCATGTGACGAAAGTTTTCAACCGATACGGTGTCCTGCCACTCGATAAGAATGTCAAGCAGTGGAGAAATCGAGTCGCCGTATTGGGTTTCAATCCTCAAAAAACTGTCGGCGTCCATAAGGGTGATCATCAAAGATCGGTCATCGATGGACTGAAAAATCGAAGTCCGCATGCGATTGTTGTTGAATACCAGTTCGGCGACCTCCGACTCCTTACTGCGCGTGGTCTGTTTCCAGCCCGCTTCTGACAGACGAGTGATGATAACCCTGCCAATGTCATCAAATCCTTCGAAAGTCATAGCATTCTCCCATTTCTACATTTCAGCCATGCGGCTTCTCGTTGACCAGTTGACGGGCGATCCCGCCGTAGCCGCCGTACCGGATCGAGGTCTCGGCGAGGAGGTTGTCGACCGCCGCGCCCATCGAGCGCCGCTACCAGCTGATGCTCTTCCTTCGCGCCCCGTCGTAGCAGCACAGCCGCAGCGGTGTGCCACCGCCGCACCGATCTGCATCCTGTTGCCGTCTTCCTCAGTCGGAGGGTAGCGACAGGATCTCGCGCAGCGCCTTGACCTCCGCATCCAGTGACCGCAGATCCGGCAAGCACCCGACGGCCCTGCGGTCCGGATCGGACCGGTCCGGACCGCAGGGCCGTCAAGGGTTACAGCGAGGGTATCTCCCCGGTCTGGACGCTGCGCACGAACGCGCTCCAGACCTCCGCGGGAAAGACGAGCGCAGGGCCGTCAGGGTCCTTCGAGTCCCGAACCGGAACTACTCCGGGCATGCCGTCGACGACTTCGAGGCAGCTACCTTGATCAGAGCCGCTGTGGCTGCTCTTGCGCCAACCGGTGAGCGTCGAGGCCGTTGCGATTATGGGGTCAGTGGTCATGTCCGAAGTCCTTCGCCATGGCTCGCAGGAGGGTGAGCGACTCCTTCAACGGGAGCGCGTCCGTCAGGGCAAGATCATATGTGTTCTGGAACCGCTCAACCAGCGCCGGTGAGTCGTGCACCTTGCCTGTGTACAGACCCTCGACGTAGGCGATTTGGGGCGGATGCGCCGGACCGCAGTGGCTCAGCCCACCGAACCTGTCGTGCCGTGGTTCGGCGCTCTCGGTGCGGAGAAACGGCCCCACCCCATACTCTGACAGTTCCGACAAGTGACGAAGTTGCCACAAGAGGATGGGCACTGATGCCTTCAGACGGTACGGACGGTACGGACGGTACGGACGGTACGTCAGACCCGTACACCGATGCGCTGGCGTTCGGCCAGCGGCTCCAGGTGCTCCGCAACAGTCGAGGCATCACCCGTGAGCAGTTGGGCGGCCTGCTGGGTCTCACCGGTTCGTGGGTCAAGGCCGTGGAATGCGGTCGACTCAAGACGCCGAAACTCGAGGTGATCCTGCGGATCGCCGAGATCCTGCGGGTCCGGAATCTGGCGGACCTCGCCGGCAACCAGGCTCCCCCGGTGGAGTTGTTCGCAGGACCGGGGCATCCGAGACTGGCTGCGGTGAAGGCGGCGGTGGATGCCTACCCGGTCGGTTCGCGGCATGAGGCGCCGCCGACTGCCCACCTGCGAGCCCGGCTCGATCGTGCCTGGGCCTCGCGGCACAGATCGCCCAACCATCGTGAAGTGGTGGGGTCCCTGCTGCCGGACCTGATCCGGGACGCACAGGCGGCGGTCCGGCAGTCCGACCGGGCAGCGGAACGGAGGGCGGCCCAGGCGATCCTCAGCGAGACGTACTCGCTGTGCCAGTTCTTCGTGGCCTACCAGCCCGACGCCGCGCTGCTGTGGCGGGTGGCCGAGCGTGGTCTGGTAGCCGCACAGGAGAGCGAAGACCCGCGCGCCATCGGCCTGGCGGCCTGGCTGGCGGGGCAGGCGCACCGGGACGCCGGCCCGGCCCACTTCGAGGCAGCGGACGCGGTGGTTCTGGAGAGCCTTGCGTATCTGATGCCCATGCTGCCGGACGCGTCGGACGAGGTACTGGCCATCGCCGGTGCGTTGACTTTCGAGGCCGGATACACCGCCGCGCGGAGAAGCGAGACGGGTACGGCCTGGCGGTACTGGGATCAGGCCCGCGCCATGGCCGAACGCCTGCCCGGGGAGTACTACGACCCGGTCACGTCGTTCTCGCGAGCCATCATGGGGGCGCACGCCGTGACAGTGGCTGTTGAACTGCATGCCGGCGGCGAGTCCGTCCGGCAGGCCGCGGCGGCGGATGCGGTGATCATTCCTTCCCGCCCCCGCCGCGCCCGCCACCGTATCGAGGAGGCGCGCGGCTTCCAGTTGGACGGTCAGCCGGACGTCGCCCTGGCAACACTGGAAAAGGCGTACGAGGCCGCGCCGGAGACCATCAAGTACAACGGCTACGCGAAGCGGATCGTGCTGGAGGAAACCACGTCGAAAAGCCCCGCCCGTCGCCGGCGCGCCTCCCAACTCGCGGTGAGGATAGGGATGCTGGCAGCGTAGTCAAGGGGACACAATCTGTACCCCTGCCATGTGACAGCAGCTCATAACGTCTTCGTCCGAAGGACCCCCGCGACCGTCTGACCGGTCCGGGGGCGTGGACAACCCGACGAAGGCAGGCTGACATGCGTGAGTTTATGGGGTCGTGGTGGCCCGGGGCGAGGGCCTGTCCGGCCCGCCGATGTTCCGCAGAGGCGATGTGGCGGGCGGCGCGGTGAGCGTTCGGCTTCTGCCGTGGTCGGGGCCGGACGGGCGGGCGTGCTATCTCCGGTCGGACGGATGCGCCGCGTCGTCGGCGTTGTGGCGGCTGGCGGATGAGATGGAGTCGGTGCAGCTCGGGATGGGCCGGGAGCTGCTGGGCTTTGTCCGCAAGACGCTCAGGGAGGCGGCGCCTTCGGAGGGCGAACTCCACGGCATGGTGGCGCACTTGTGCACGGCGCTGTCGGACGCCCTGCGCGTGGCCGACAGCCGTGGCGCGCTGCTGGGCCCGCCCGCGAACGGGGACCAGGTCACACCGGCGGACGAGGCGGCGCGGTGATCCGTCAGTGCGGCCCGGCCGCGCTGAATCGCCGAGCCCGCGGCGGCGCGCTCCGTGCAACCAGGACCGTAGAGAGGGAATCCGTGATGAGCGGTAGGAGCAGCAACCAGGAGTGCGCTGACGGGGAGTGGTTGTCGGCGCAGGCGCTCTACGCGAGCGAACTGACCCTGCGGCGGGCGCAGTCGGGGATGTCTCTGGTGCAGCTCGCGGACTTGTGCCGTTATGAGCAGTCGTACCTGTATCGGTTGGAGCGGGGGCAGCGGTTGGGCACCGTGGAGGCGGCTGCGGCGCTGGACAAGGTGTACGGGACGGGGACGTTGCTGGTGCGGTTGTGGCATCTGGCCAAGCGGGAGGCGAAGGACCGGCCGTTCCTCGGGCTGGCCCCGTTGGAGGCGGACGCCCTGAGCATCCAGGAGTACGCCGTCAGCGCCGTGCCCTACCTGCTCCAGACCCGCGCGTACGCCCAGGAACAACTCCGCACCGCCCGCCCGAACAGCGTGGCGAGGCTGGACGCCCAGGTCACGGCGCGGATGAAGCGGCAGGACCGCCTCACCGGCCCGAACCCGGTGCACTACCGCGCGCTGATCGACGAAGCCGTGCTACGCCGCAAGGCCCGCGACCCGCAGACATGGACCGCCCAACTCGAACACCTCATCAAGGCCGCCCAGCAGCCCGATGTGTCGCTGCACGTCGTGCCGTTCGGCACCGGCCCGCACCACATCCGCAGCTGCCTGGAACTGATCTCCTTCCGTGACGGCCACACCCTCGCCTACACGCAGAGCAGTTGGAGCGGCCACCTCGTCGAGGACCCCGAAGACGTCGAGCCGCTGCGCCTGGCCTACGACCTGCTGCGCGACACCGCCCTCACGCCCGCCGAGTCCCTGACGTTCCTGCACGCCGCGCTGGAGGAGCACGCGCCGCAACGGCAATCGGCTCTGCCCGCCTGAACCCGGCCGAATCCGGCCGCATTCGGCTGAACCCGGCCGCATTCGGCTGAACGGCAAGGAGCGAGAGGGTGTGCCCCCGCCCCCCGGGCTTGCGTTCCGGAGACGGGGGCACCCTGGATCGTGCGAGTGAAGGTGGGCGGAACTACGAGGCGTACGCCTCCAGTTCGGAGAGCTGGCCCGCGGGCCAGCCCGTGTTGGCGGTGAAGGTGAGCCGCAGGTAGCGGGTGGAGGCCGAACCCAGGTCCACCGTCGCGGTGTTGCCGGACGACGGGTCGAAGGTGTAGCCGGCCGAGGACTTGAGCGTGGTGAAGGTGGAACCGTCCGTCGAGCCGAGGACGGAGAGGGTCTCGGTGCGGGTGGCCCACGCGGTGGCCGGCGGCAGCTTCAGGACGAGGCGGCCGACGGTCTGGGTGGAGCCGAGGTCAACGGTGATGGACTGCGGAAAGGCGTTGTCCGTGCTCTCCCAGTACGAGTTGGCGTCGCCGTCGACCGCGTTGGACGCGACGTAGACGTCGTCGTGGCCGGTGTCGGTGGCCGGACGGCCCTGCGCCAGGTTGCCGTTGGGCGGGGGCGTCGTGCCGCCGGTGGTCCCACCGTCGGTCGAACCGGAGGACGTACCCGAGGAAGTGCCTCCGCTGCTGTCGCCGCCGCCCGGCTGCGGCCAGGTGGAGCAGTCGCCCCACGTGCCGGTCCAACCGCTGTTGCCCGCACCCTGGTTGATGGTGAAGGGTGCGAAGCCCACCGGGTAGGAGCAGTTGTAGACGCCGGTGGCACCGGTGCCGGTGGCCGTGACGTCGGTGAACGTCGCGGAGCCGGGTGTCTCGGCCTGCACCACCACGGTGCCGGTGTTGGTCGCGGTCGCGCCGTTGACGGTCACCCCGCTGACGTCGTAGCCGTGGCCGCCGCCCGAGACGAACTCGAAGTCGCTGTAGGGGCTGTCGATGAAGGTGGTGTCACTGATCTGGACGTCCACCGTGGTGATCGCCGAGTCGTACGAGTCGACCCGCAACGCCCCCATCGGGTGGCTCCAGTTGGGGTTCATCGCGCCGGTGCGGATGAGGGTGTTCCCGGAGACCGTGACCTTGCCCGAGAGCGGGTTGAACGGCTGGAGGAACGCCTGGTTGGAGATGGCCATGCCGCTGCCGAGCGCGTTGGTGTCGGCGATCACGTTGTTCGACACGGTGTTGTTCGAACCGCCGTAGACCGCGATGCCGTTGGCCAGGTTCGGCTGCACGATGGTGTTGCCGGTGAAGGTGTTGCCGGTGTCCGGCGAGCCCAGCGACCACATGGCGAGCGAGTCGTCGCCCTGGTTGCGCAGGAAGTTGTTCTTGACGGTGACGCCCTGGGCGCTGCCGTCGAGGTTGAGGCCGTCGGCGGTGGTGCCGATGATCCGGTTGTTCTCCACCGTGAGGTTGTCGTTGTCGCCGGTCAGCCACAGACCGCACTTCTCGCGCTGGATCCACATCCCGGAGACCACGGAGTTCGGGCCGAGGCTGCCGGTGACGAAGCTGTCGGGCGAGCTGTCGTTGCGGGTGCTGACCGCGCCGATGACCGCGAAGTCGTAGAGCTTGGTGTTACCGGTCGCGCCGGTCTGGTCGATGAAGTGCGAACTGTGCACCACCGAGTACCAGTTGCCCGCGCCGCGCAGGGTGACGTCGTCGACCGGGAGCTGCGAGGTGATCGTGTAGGTGCCGGACGGTATCCACACCTCCTTGCCCGCCGACTTGGCGTCCGTGATCGCCTGCCGGAACGCCTGGGTCGCGTCGCCGCTGCCGCTGCGGTCGGCGCCCTCGTCCACCACCGACACCGAGTTCGCGGGCTGCGCGGCGGCCGCCGCGACCTGCTCGAAGTCGGCCACGTCGATGGTGGCGGTGCTGGTGTCGCCGGAGTCGAGTTGGAGCTTGACCTTGTCGCCGGAGCCGAGGTTCTGGCCCAGTTGTATACGGGTGTCGTCGAAGAAGTGGTGGGTCTTCGACCCGGCGATGTTGCCGGTGTCCACGTAGCTGTACTGCGAGGTGACGGCGAGTTTCTGGCCGAGCTCGGTGCCGTTGACATAGACCGACAGGGTGCCGGAGGCGCCCTGCGGCAGGTTGTAGGCGACATCGACGGCGTTGGCCGCCTTGGTGAGCGTGAACTCGACGTACTGGCCCTGGTTGATGGTGACCGCCTGGCGGCCGGACGCCTCGGAGGCGACGGTGCCCTGGGTGTAGTCGGGCCCGATCACCTTCCCGTTGGTGTTTGCCGCTTCGGCCTCGTACTCCGTGAACGGCACCGACGCGCCACCGCTGACGTCGAACGGCGAGACCGTCGATGTCTTGGCGGCGGACCTGGCGGCGGAGTCGGCCGCGCCGGCGGCCGGGGCGGTGAGGGTCAGGGCGATCAGGCCGCCCGCGGCCACTGCCGCCGCGGTGGCCGAGGCCAGCACAAGCGAGGAGCGACGTCTGGTGTCCATGGGGTGGGGGGTTCCCTTCTGCCGGGAGTCGCTGATGTGACGCACACCCTAGGGATGACGAACACGACACAGCAAGATGTCGATCGGATTTCGCAAAAATTGGATGGCTTGCAGAGATTCTGCAAATAGGCCGCAAGAAACTTGCGGTACCTGTACTAGAATCGACGCCATGACACGACGACTTGCCGAGGTGGCAAAGAAGGTCGGGGTGAGTGAGGCCACCGTCAGCCGCGTGCTGAACGGAAAGCCGGGCGTCTCCGATGCGACCCGGGCTGCGGTCCTCACCGCCCTTGACGTGCTCGGATACGAACGGCCCACCCAGCTGCGCGGGGAACGCGCCCGGCTGGTCGGCATGGTCATGCCCGAGCTGCAGAACCCCATCTTCCCCGCTTTCGCGGAGGTCGTCGGCGGTGCGCTGGCCCAGCAGGGGTTCACTCCCGTGCTGTGCACGCAGACCGCCGGCGGCGTCTCGGAGGCCGACTACGTGGAGTTGCTGCTCCAGCAGCACGTCTCCGGTGTGGTCTTCTTCGGCGGGCTCTACGCCCAGGCGGAGTCACCGCACGACCACTACGCCCGCCTGGCCGAGCGCAACTTGCCCACGGTGCTGATGAACGCGGCCATCGACCATCTCGACTTCCCCCGGGTCTCGTGCGACGACGCGGTGGCGGTCGAGCAGGCGATGAACCACCTCATCTCCCTTGGCCACCAACGGATCGCGCTGGTGCTCGGCCCGCCGGACCACGTGCCCTCGCGCCGTAAACTCGCCGCCGCCCGCCGAGTTGACCCCTCGGTCACCGTCGAGCACGCGCTGTTCACGCTGGAGGGCGGGCAGGCCGCGTCGAGCCGGCTGCTGTCCCGCGGCATCACGGCGTTCATCTGCGCGTCCGACCTGCTGGCACTCGGCACGATCAGGGCCGCCCGCCGGCGCCGGCTGTCGGTGCCCGAGGACATCTCGGTGATCGGCTACGACGACTCCTCGCTGATGAACTGCACGGAGCCGCCGCTGACCACGGTCCGGCAGCCGATCGAGGCGATGGGGCGGGCCGCGGTGGACCTGCTCGCCGGCGAGATCAGCGGGGCCTCGGTCGACCACGACGAGCTGTTCTTCGAGCCGGAGTTGGTGGTCCGCGGCTCCACGGGACCGGTCCGCGACGCGGCCCGCATCCCCCACCCCGAGGCTCGCACCAACGTGTAGACGGTGCCCGGTGTACCCGGGTGCCCACAGGGGGCGTTGGGGGTACCCCCAGCGCCCCCTGATCGCTCCCCGCGCCCGTCAGGGCACCCTCCCCCGGCAAGAGGGCATCCCCGCCCGTCAGGGCGCCCCTGCCCGTCGTAATCAAGTCGTGTCTTTGCGAAATTCACGCGACATCTTGCGGACATCTATCGGGTTAAGTACGTTGAGCCAACCCGGGACGGCGGCGCACTCTCGCGCCGGACAGCATGTGCCTCACGTGCCACGGGGGTCCCAGATCGCAGTCCAACGACGCGCAGTGGTTCAGGGGAAGGGTAGAAAATGAGCAGAATCGGCTACCGCAGACTGGTGGCAGTCGCGCTGGTCGCGGGGATCGGGTTGACCGGTGCCGCGTGCTCCAGCGACAGCAACAAGAAGGACGACGCCGGCAGCAAGGCCGGCAGTGCCAGCGCCGGAACCCCCTTGGACCCGAAGACCAAGGTGACCATCAGCGTCGACTGCGAGCCGCCGACCACGAAGAAGGCCGAGCGCAAGGAGTGGATCGAGGACGTCGCCGCGTTCAGCAAGATCTACCCGAACGTCACCGTGAAGAGCAAGGACGCCTTCCCGTGTGAGGACCCGGCCAAGTTCACCGCGCAGCTCCAGGCCGGCAGCCAGACGGACACGTTCTACTCGTACTACACCGACCTCGAGCAGGTGCTGGACGCCGGCCAGGCCGCCGACATCACGGACTACGTCAACGCGAAGACGATCCCGAACCTGGCGGGCATCGACCCGAGCGTGCTCAACGTCCTCAAGGACGGCGGCAAGCTCTACGGTCTGCCCACCGCGAACTACAAGATGGGCCTGATCTACAACCGGAAGATCTTCCAGGACGCCGGGCTCGACCCGAACAGCCCGCCGACCACCTGGGACGAGGTCCGGCAGGACGCCAAGACCATCTCCGACAAGCTCGGTAGCAAGGGCATCACCGGCTACATGGACAACTCGGCCGGCAACCAGGGCGGTTGGCACCTCGCCTCCGAGATGAACGGTGTGGGCGTCCGCGCGGTCAGCGAGGACGGCACCAAGGCCACCTTCGACGAGGCCGGCACCAAGCAGGTTCTGCAGACCCTGCACGACATGCGCTGGACCGACAAGTCCATGCCCGCCACCCCCGGCCTGGTCTGGGGCGACGTCCAGAAGGCGATGGGCACCGGCAAGATCGGCATGTACGTCGGCGCGCCGGACGACGTGACCCTCGAGGTCCAGCAGTACAAGGCCGACTACAAGGACCTGGGCATGGCCCCGATCCCCGGCGGCAAGATCGCCCTCATGGGCGGCAACGACTACATGTTCAAGAAGTCGGACAGCCCCGACCAGATCAAGGCCGGCATCGCCTGGATCAACTACAAGTACCTGACGCTCGGCAAGGGCCAGTTCAACTACGTGCGCACCAAGGCGGACGGCCTGCCGGTCGGCCTGCCCGAGCCGTTCTTCTTCACCGGTTCGGCGAAGGACCAGGACAACCAGCTCAAGGCCGCCAGCGCGACCATCCCGGTGGACAACTTCAAGGCGTACACCGGCGTGGACACCCCGGTGCTCGCCGAGCCGCCGAACGCGCAGAAGGTCTACACGGTGCTCGACACCGTGATGTCCGGCGTGCTGACCAACAAGAACGCCGACATCGACAAGCTGCTGAACACCGCGACCGACCAGGTGAACCAGCTGCTGGCCGCCAGTAGCTGACCGCACAGCCCCGCGGGGGCCGGTCCGGCGACCGGCCCCCGCTTCGCGGGCACCTGACCTCACCGCACCACCTTCAGCCGAGGAGCCCTCATGGCGGCGACGACCGTCCCCGAGAAAACGACCAAGCGCCACGCCGGGCGCCCGGCCGGCCCAGGCCGACGTGCCGAAAGAGGCGGGCTGAGCCGCAAGGTGGCGGAGAACCTGCAGGCGTACGGTTTCCTCGTCGGCGCGGTCCTCTGCTTCCTGGCCTTCTCCTGGTACCCGATGGTCCGCGAGTTCATCATGAGCTTCCAGGACAAGAAGCGGGGCGTGACGTCCTGGGTCGGGATGAAGAACCTCGACCGGGTCTACCACGACCCGTTCTTCTGGACCGCGTGGAAGAACACCGCCGAGTACACCGGCTACGCGCTGGTCATCGGGTTCGCGCTGCCGTTCTTCGTGGCGATCATCCTCAACGAACTGCGGCACGCGCAGGCGTACCTGCGCATCCTCGTCTACCTGCCGGTGATGCTCCCGCCGGTGGCCGGCGGCCTGCTCTTCAAGTACTTCTACGACCCGGACTACGGGCTCTTCGACCACATCCTCAAGACGCTCCACCTACCGACGTCGCAGTGGCTCGACTCGTCCCACACCGCGATGATCTCGGTGGTGATCGCGGCCACCTGGATGAGCATGGGCAGCGCCACCCTGATCTACCTGGCCGCGCTGCAGAACATACCCGGCGAGCTCTACGAGGCCGCCGACCTGGACGGCGCCGGGCTGTGGAGCAAGATCTGGCACGTCACGATCCCGCAGACCCGCATGGTGCTGTCGCTGATGCTGCTGCTGCAGATCGTGGCGACCATGCAGGAGTTCACCAACGTCTACGTGCTGGCCGGCGGCAACGGCCCGGAGAACTCGACCATGACGGTCGTCTACATGATCTACCAGTACGGATTCCGCTACAACAACCTCGGAAGCGCCGCGGCGCTGGGCCTCTTCCTGCTGCTGGTGCTGGTCGTCTTCTCCGGCGTCTACACGCGGCTGAGCCGGACCAGCGAGCAGGACGGATAACGGATCATGGCAGCCATCTCCTCGCAAGCCAACCGCACCCTGATCTCGTCGGCCGCGCTCAGCCGCCGCAAGGGCAGGATCACCTACCGGATCGTGCTGACCGTGGTGCTGATCGTCTTCACCCTGGTCTTCCTCGGCCCGCTGTACTGGATGGTCACCGGCGGATTCAAGTCCGCGAGCGAAGTCGTCGCGAACCCGCCGACGTACTTCCCGAAGCACCCGAAGCCGGGCACCTACCACACCGCGTGGACCCAACTGAAGCTCGCCAAACTGCTGTTCAACACGCTGTACTACGCGTTCGGCGCGCTGCTCTTCCAGCTGGTCTTCGACGTCGCCGCCGCGTACGCGGTCTCCAAGCTGCGGCCGATGTTCGGCAAGATCATCCTGGCCGGCATGCTCGCCACGCTGATGATCCCGTCCGCGGTGCTGATCGTCCCGCAGTACGTGACCGTGCTCGACCTGCCGCTGCTGCACTTCAACCTGATCGGCACGCCGTGGGCGATCTGGCTGCCGACAGTGGCCAACGGCTTCAACATCTTCCTGCTCAAACGGTTCTTCGACTCGATCCCGAACGACCTGATGCACGCGGCCGCGATCGACGGTGCCGGTCCGCTGCGCACCCTGTGGTCGATCATCCTGCCGATGTCGCGGCCGATCCTCGGCGTGGTGTCGATCTTCGCGGTGGTCAACGTCTGGAAGGACTTCCTCTGGCCGATGCTGGTGGAGCCCGACCCGAACAAGCAGCCGATCAACCTCGGTATCAACTCGCTGTCGCAGGGCGTCCCGGAGAACGTCATCATCGCCGCGCTGGCCATCTCCGCGGTGCCGACCCTGCTGATCTTCCTGCTCTTCCAGCGCAACATCATGTCCGGTCTGACCGCGGGCAGCCTCAAGGGCTGACGCCCCGACCGCTCCTCCGGCCTTGCGACCGCACAACCCACGCACCCGCAAGCCCCACCCGCACCACCCCACAGCACTCCGCCGCCGGCCCTCATGCCGGCATCCCCGCCATCCGGGGCCGGCGGCGGGGTCCCACCTGCCCGAAAGGACGTTGACGTGGCAGACACCCCTCAGCCCGAGGCCGACGAGAACTGGTGGCGCGGCGCGGTCATCTACCAGGTCTACCCGCGAAGCTTCGCCGACAGCAACGGAGACGGGACCGGTGATCTCGCCGGCGTACGCTCCCGGCTGCCGTACCTGGCCGAGCTGGGCGTCAACGCCTTGTGGTTCAGCCCGTGGTACCCCTCGCCGATGGCCGACGGCGGCTACGACGTCGCCGACTACCGCGACGTCGAACCGGTCTTCGGCTCGCTGGCCGAGGCCGAGAAGCTGATCTCCGAAGCCCTCGCGCTGGGCATCAGGACCATCATCGACATCGTGCCGAACCACATCTCCGCGGTGCACCCCTGGTTCAAGGAGGCCCTGGCGGCCGGCCCCGGCTCGCCCGCGCGCGAGCGGTTCTGGTTCCGCCCCGGCCGCGGCGAGCACGGCGAACTGCCGCCGAACAACTGGCCGTCGCAGTTCGGCGGCCCGGCCTGGACCCGGACCACCGACCCGGACGGCACGCCCGGCGACTGGTTCCTGAACCTCTTCGACTCCGAGCAGCCGGACCTGAACTGGAACCACCCGGAGGTGCTGGCCGAGCACGAGGACATCCTGCGGTTCTGGTTCGACCGCGGCGCCGGCGGCGTCCGTATCGACTCCGCGGCCATGGTCTCCAAGGACCCCGAACTGCCCGACCTGCCCGACCCGTCCGCGGGCGCCGACGCGGTGCTGACCGCGCACCCGTACGTCGACCGGGACGACCTGCACGACATCTACCGGAACTGGCGGCGGATCGCCGACTCCTACGCCGGCGCCCGCATCCTGGTCGGCGAGGTGTGGCTGCCGGACGCCGAGCGGTTCGCCCGCTACCTGCGGCCCGACGAGATGCACACCGCGTTCAACTTCGACTTCCTGGCCTGCCCGTGGGAGCCGGCCCGGCTGCGCACCTCGATCGAGACCACGCTGGCCGCGCACGCGCCGGTGAGCGCGCCCGCCACCTGGGTGCTGTGCAACCACGACGTGACCCGTACGGTCACCCGCTACGGCCGGCAGGACACCGGATTCGACTTCGCCACCAAGGCGTTCGGGGTGCCGACCGACCTGGAGCTGGGCACCCGCCGGGCCCGGGCGGCCGCGCTGCTGACGCTGTCGCTGCCCGGCTCGGTCTACCTCTACCAGGGCGAGGAACTGGGGCTGCCCGAGGTCGAGGACATCCCGACCGGCAAGTTGCAGGACCCGATGTACCTGCGCTCCCCCGGCACCAACCCGGGCCGCGACGGCTGCCGCGTCCCGCTGCCGTGGTCCGGCGACACCCCGCCGTTCGGCTTCGGCCCGGCCGGCTCGGCCGAGTCGTGGCTGCCGCAGCCGGCGGACTGGGCGGCGCGCACCGCCGAGATCCAGTCCGCCGACCCGGCGTCCATGCTCTCGCTGTACCGCGCCGCGATACAGCTGCGCGAGGACGAGCCCGAACTGGGCGACGACGGCCCGTTCGAGTGGCTCGACAGCCGTCCCGACGTGCTCGCCTTCCGCCGCTCCGGCCGGTTCGCCTGCCTGGTGAACCTCGGCGAGGCCGCCGCGGAACTGCCCGCGCACGAGGAGCTGTTGCTCACGTCGGGGCCGCTCGCCGAGGACGGACGGCTCCCGCAGGACACGGCGGTGTGGCTGCGCGTCTGACCGCGCCGACTTCCGGGCAGGGGCGCCGCACCAGGGCGCCCCTGCCGCCCCGGAACCCTGGAGACCCGAGGCCCCGTAACCCTGTTCCCCGTTGACCGGAAACGGTTACGGTATTCCCGTGCGCGCCTGCCCGGTGGCCTTGTCCGCGCCGGCCGCGGGAGCGCGCGACAGCACGTGTGGGGCCGGCCCGCCTTGTCAGGGCCGGCCCCACACGCCCGCCCGCTCGGGCGCCGCGCTTTCCGGCCGGGGTGTGGGAAGGGCGACAGCGACATCGCGTCGGGTTGACGATTAGACTGGGGGACGTGCCTCAACTACGCCTCGCACTGAATCAGATCGACTCCCGCGTCGGCGACATCGCCGGGAACCGCGCGGAGGTGCTGCGCCGGACCCGGTCCGCGGCCGAGCAGGGTGCCCACCTGGTCGCGTTCCCGGAGATGATGCTGACCGGCTACCCCGTCGAGGACCTCGCCCTGCGGGCGTCGTTCGTGGCGGCCAGCCGGGCCGCGCTGGTGGAGCTGGCGCGCGAGCTGGCCGCGGAGGGGCTTGGCGGGCTGCCGGTGGTGGTCGGCTACCTCGGCCGCAGCGAGAACGGCCAGCCGAAGTACGGCCAGCCCGCCGGCGCGCCGCAGAACTGCGCGGCGGTGCTGCACGACGGCAAGGTCGCGCTGCGCTTCGCCAAGCACCACCTGCCGAACTACGGCGTGTTCGACGAGTTCCGCTACTTCGTGCCGGGCGACACGATGCCGGTGATCCGGGTCGGCGGCGTCGATGTGGCGCTGGCGATCTGCGAGGACCTGTGGCAGGACGGCGGCCGGGTGCCGGGCGCCCGCGAGGCCGGCGCGGGCCTGCTGCTGTCGGTCAACGCGTCGCCGTACGAACGGGACAAGGACGACACCCGGCTGGAGCTGGTCCGCAAGCGCGCCCGGGAGGCCGGCTGCACCCTGGCCTACCTGGCGATGGTCGGCGGGCAGGACGAGCTGGTCTTCGACGGCGACTCGATCGTGGTCGGGCCGGACGGCGAAGTGATCGCCCGGGCACCGCAGTTCGCCGAGGAGTGCGTGCTGCTCGACCTGGAACTGCCCGCGGCCGCCGCCGAGTTGCCCGCCGGCCGGGTCGCGGACGGCCTGGAGCTGCGCCATGTGACGCTCTCCGCCGAGCCGGTCCCCGCGTACCGGCCGGAGTTCACCGGCACCGAGACCGAACGGCTCGGCGACGAGGCGGAGATCTACGGCGCGCTGGTCACCGGCCTGCGCGCGTACGCCGAGAAGAACGGCTTCCGCTCGATGCTGATCGGGCTGTCCGGCGGCATCGACTCCGCGCTGGTCGCGGCCCTGGCGTGCGACGCGGTCGGCGCGGAGCACGTGTACGGCGTCTCGATGCCGTCGGCGTACTCCTCGGACCACTCCAGGGGCGACGCGGCCGAACTGGCCCGCCGCACCGGGCTCAACTTCCGTACGGTGTCGATCGCCCCGATGTTCGACGCGTACATGGAGTCCCTGAAGCTGACCGGGCTCGCCGAGGAGAACCTCCAGTCGCGGCTGCGCGGGGTGACGCTGATGGCCATCTCCAACCAGGAGGGCCAGATCGTGCTCGCCCCGGGCAACAAGAGTGAGCTGGCCGTGGGTTACTCCACGCTCTACGGCGACTCGGTGGGGGCGTACGGCCCGATCAAGGACGTCTACAAGACCACCGTCTTCCGCCTCGCCCGCTGGCGCAACGCCGACGCGGAGGCGCGCGGCGAGACCCCGCCGATCCCGGAGAACTCGATCACCAAGCCGCCGAGCGCCGAACTGCGGCCCGGCCAGGTCGACACGGACTCGCTGCCGGACTACGACGTCCTCGACCGCGTGCTGGAGATGTACGTCGACCGGGATCAGGGCCGCGACGAGATCGTCGCCGCCGGGTACGACGAGGAGTTGGTCACCCGCGTGCTCAAGCTCACGGATACCGCGGAGTACAAGCGGCGGCAGTACCCGCCGGGTACCAAGATCTCGGCGAAGGGGTTCGGCAAGGACCGCCGCCTGCCCATCACCAACCGCTGGCGCGAAGGGGGTTGAGCGGACCCGCCCGGCGGTCCCGTCAAGGCAGTTCGAGCCTTGCCGCCACCGGGAGGTGGTCGCTGCCGGTCTTGGGGAGGGTCCAGGAGGACACCGGCTCGATCCCCTTGACCATGATCTGGTCGATCCGCGCCATCGGGAAGGACGCCGGCCAGCTGAAGCCCATGCCGTTGCCGGCCGCGCCCTGGGTGGAGCGCATCTGGGAGGTGACGGCGGCGAGCGCGCGGTCGTTCATCGTGCCGTTGAGGTCGCCGAGGAGCACCACGTCGGGCAGTTGCTCCGCGGCGATCGCCTCGCCGAGCGCGTCGGCGGCCCGGTCGCGCTGCCCGGCGGTGAAGCCCGCGTCGAACTTCACCCGCACGGACGGCATATGCGCCACGTACACCGCGACCTTCCCGTGCGGGGTGTCGGCGGTGGCGCGCATCGCCCGGGTCCAGCCCAGCCGGATGTCGACCGGACGGACCGAGCTGAGCGGGTACTTGCTCCACAGCCCGACGGTGCCCTGCACGGAGTGGTAGGGGTACGCGGCGGCGAGGTCGTGGCTGTAGCGGGACACCTCGTTGGAGGCCAACTCCTCCAGGGCGACCAGGTCCGCGTGGGCGGCGATCACGTCCTTGGCGGTGCCGTCGGGATCGGGGTTCTCGGCGTTGACGTTGTGCGTGAGCACCGTCAGGTTGCCGCCGGACCCGGACTTGTCGGTGAGCAGCCCGCCGAAGAGGTTGAACCACACCGCGGCCGGCAGCAGCACCGCGATCAGCGCGGTGACCGAGCGGCGCAGCACCGCCACCACCAGGAGCACCGGCACGATCAGCCCCAGCCAGGGCAGGAACGTCTCCAGCAGGCTGCCGAGGTTGCCGACCCGGTTCGGCACGTTCGCGTGGAAGACCAGCAGGCCGGTCAGCACGACGGCGACCACCGCCGTCACGATGCCGCGCCGCCACATCCCGGCCGGCCGCCACCATCGCAGGAAGCGGGCGCCCAGCCGGTCTTGGGCCCCGAACGCGGCTCCCGACCCTGTCGGGTCCCCGCCGTCCGTGCTCGCGTCCGTGCTGTCCTGCGCCTGGGTCATAGAGGTCCTTGCCTGCCGCTTCCGGGTGCTTCCGAACCCTGGGGCCTGTCGGATGGATCTCCGCGGCATCGCGCCACCGGCACGCACATCTGCCACGTCGCCGCCGATCGCCGATGCTCCCACGAAGATCGGAACGACGGACCCAAGGCGACCCTACGGGATTCGTATCTGAACCGACGGCCAGGTGGGGGTGGCAGGTTCCCGCGCACGGCACCAATCGGTCGGACTGTGACAAGACCATCACAC
>NZ_JACEGK010000031.1:0-26027 GCF_056859195.1 Streptomyces sp. NH27 | reverse complement strand
CCCCTGCACCCGCCCGCACGCCCACCCTGCACACCACGCCGGGCACCGCACCCGCCATCGCGCTACCCAAATAACGGCTGGCCGCTCTCCGGTCCTTCGGGCGACAGTGGCCGCATGCCGACGCACTCCACCCCCCTGTCCCCCGGTACTCCTGCCGTCGTCCGTCTGGTCAAGGCCGGACGGGAGAAGGTCCGCTACGACGCCACCGTGCGCTCCGACGACGGCGTCCGGGTGACCGTCACCGCGCCCTGGTCGCTGCCCACCGTCCGCGACTTCGGCTTCGTCCGCTTCGAACCCGGCGACGTCTTCACCGAGCACTACTGGCGCGACCGCTGGTACGCCGTCAAGGAGGTGCGCGACCCGGCCGGCGTCCTGAAGGGCTGGTACTGCGACATCACCCGCCCGGTCGCCGTCGAGGACGCCACGCTGCTCTCCGAGGACCTGGACCTCGACCTGTGGGTGTCCGCCGACGGCGGCGACGTACTGCGGCTGGACGAGGACGAGTTCGAGGCGAGCGGACTGGCCGGGCGGGACCCGGCGGCCGCCGAGGCGGCGGTGCGCGCGCTGGACGAGCTGGAGCGGGTGGCCAGGGACGGCGGGCCGGCGTCGCTGCTGTGAGCCGGGGGCACCTGCCCTCGGACGTCACCAGGCCGGCGTCGCTTGGCCGGCGTCACCAGGGCGCGGCACCGGGTCCGGCGACGCCCGGGGGCAGGCGCCCTATCCGCGCCAACTGGTCGGGCCCTGCCACTCCTCGGCGGTGAGCGCGAAGCGCTCGTGGTCCCGCCAGGCGTTGTTGATGAACAGCATGCGCGGCGAGAAGCCCTCGTGGCGGAAGCCGAGCCGCCGGGCCATCGCGAGCGAACGGGCATTGTCCGGCTGGACGTTGATCTCCAGCCGGTGCAGCCCCAGCCCGTCGGGCCGCGCACTGAAGCAGCGGTCGACCACCAGCCGCAGGCCGAGCGTCATCCGCCCGGTGCCCGCGTACGGCAGATAGCTGTCGTAGCCGAGCGCCGCGTTGCGGAAGCGGCCCAGCACGATGTTGGCGACGTTGCAGGTGCCGACCAGCCCGCCGGTCCCGCCGAAGTCCCCACCGGAGTTCCCGCCGTCGTCCCCGGCTTCGTCGTCGTCGACGATCAGGTAGGTCCGCAGGCCGGCGCCCTGCCGCCGCAGCAGTTCGGGCAGGGCGTCGGGTTCGACCGGGTTCCACGGCTGCAGGTGCGTGGCCGACCGCAGGACGGCGGCGCGGTGGGCCTCGGCGTCGCCCTCCTGGGGCTCGCGGATCGAAATACGCATGATCGCATCATCGCAGGAAGCCCTTTGCTCCCGCGCACCATCCACGCGGGGGGATGCCCGCCGGAAGCACCCGGTCGCCAACTCGGCCCCGACCTGGCCCGGCCCGACCCGACTCGACCCGACGCCGACCCGACCGGCCCCAGCCCGGCCTTGGAGTCGGCGGCCAACGACCGCCGACCCCGAAGGCCGGCCCGGGCGTCAGCCCATGAACTTCTTGAACTCGTCCGGCAGCTCGAAGTCCTTGCCGCCGGGCAGCCCGAGCGGGCCGCCCTCGCCGCCCGCCTGCTGCTCCTCGCGCCGGGCGGCGGCCGCGGCCGCATCGGCCTTGCGCTTCATCGGGTTGCCCGACTGCCGCTTGCCCTTGGCCTGCTTCTGCTGCTTCTTCTGCCGGCCAGGACCGCCGCCCATGCCCGGCATCCCGGGCATCCCCGGCATGCCGCCGCCCTGCGCCATCCGCGACATCATCTTGCGCGCCTCGAAGAACCGCTCCACCAGGCTCTTGACCGCGCTGACCTCGACACCCGAGCCCTTGGCGATCCGGGCCCGGCGCGAGCCGTTGATGATGTGCGGGTCGGCCCGCTCGGCGCGCGTCATCGACTTGATGATCGCGGCGGTGCGGTCGACGTCCTTCTCGTCCAGGTTGTTGATCTGGTCCTTGATCTGGCCCATGCCCGGCAGCATGCCGAGCAGCTTGGAGATGGAGCCCATCTTGCGGACCTGTTCCATCTGCGCCAGGAAGTCGTCGAGCGTGAACTCCTTGGGGCCCTTCGCCAGCTTGGCGGCCATCTCCTCGGCCTGCTGCTGGCTGAAGGTCTGCTCGGCCTTCTCGATCAGCGACAGGACGTCGCCCATACCCAGAATCCGCGACGCCATGCGGTCCGGGTGGAAGGTGTCGAAGTCGTCCAGCTTCTCGCCGTTGGACGCGAACATGATCTGCTTGCCGGTCACGTGCGCGATCGACAGGGCGGCACCACCGCGGGCGTCGCCGTCGAGCTTGGAGAGCACCACGCCGTCGAAGCCGACACCGTCGCGGAACGCCTCCGCGGTGTTCACCGCGTCCTGGCCGATCATCGCGTCGACCACGAACAGGATCTCGTCGGGGTGCGTGACGTCCCGGATGTCCGCGGCCTGCTGCATCATCTCCCGGTCGACACCGAGCCGGCCGGCGGTGTCGATCACGACGATGTCGTACTGCTGGGTCTTGGCGAACTCGATGGAGTCCTGGGCCACCTTGACCGGGTCGCCCACGCCGTTGCCCGGCTCGGGCGCGTAGACCGCCACGCCGGCCCGCTCACCGACGACGGAGAGCTGGTTCACCGCGTTCGGCCGCTGGAGGTCACAGGCGACCAGCAGCGGGGTGTGGCCCTCCTTCTTCAGCCACTGGCCCAGCTTGCCCGCGAGCGTGGTCTTACCGGCACCCTGGAGGCCGGCCAGCATGATCACGGTCGGCGGCTGCTTGGCGAAGCGCAGCCGCCGGGTCTCGCCGCCCAGGATGGTGACCAACTCGTCATTGACGATCTTGATGACCTGTTGCGCGGGGTTCAGCGCCTGGGAGACCTCGGCGCCGAGCGCACGCTGCTTGACGTTGGCGATGAAGGCCCGCACCGCGGGGAGCGCGACGTCAGCTTCCAGCAGCGCGATGCGGATGTCGCGCGCGGTGGCGTCGATGTCCGCCTCGCTCAGGCGGCCCTTGCCCCGGAGGCTCTTGAAGGTATTCGCGAGGCGATCAGACAGAGTGTCGAACACGGTGGTCGCAGGTCCTCATCCGGGGTCGGGGGCGGAGACAGTCGCCTTCCAGGGTATCGGCCCGCGCACCGAGTCGGATGCCCTGGGCGGAAGCCGCCGGAATCGGCGCTCACCGCAGGGCTGCCTCCACCTGCTTCGCCACCTCGGCCGCGCGGGCCGGCGGCAGCGGATTGCCGTCCTTGCCGACGAGGTAGAAGGCGTCGACCGCGTTGGCGCCCAGGGTGGAGATGCGCGCCGAGCGGACGGTGACGGCGGTCGCGGTCAGCGCGAGGCCGATCCGGTGCAGCAGCCCGGGGGCGTCGTGGGCGCGGACCTCCAGCACGGTGGCGGTCTGCGAGGTGTGCCCGGGGGCGATGGTGACCCGGGCCGGCGGCGGCACGATGCCACGGCGGCGCGGGTAGGCGGACTCGCGCTCGGCGAGCCGTGCCTCGATGTCGAGGGAGCCGTCGAAGGCGCGGGCCAGGTCGGCGCGCAGCCGGGCGGCCTCGGGCAGTGCGCCGTACTCCGCGGACACCCGCCAGCTCAACAGGGCCACCGGGCCCTCCCCGACCGGGTCGACCGAGCGCAGGTCGGCGGCGCGCACGGTGAGCCGGTGCAGCGCGAGCACCCCGGCCGCGTGGGCGAGCAGGCCGGGCCGGTCGGGTACGGCGACGAGCAGTTCCACGCCCAGCGCCTCGTTCTGGGCGTCGCCCTCCGGTTCCGGCTCGGCTTTCGCGTGCAGGGCCAGTACGGGGCCGCGGGTGCGGGCGGCCTCGATCGCCAGCCGCTCCTCCTCGGCGGTGGGCTCGCGGTCCCCGTTGTCGGGCAGGTCGCCGGTGTCCAGGGCGCCGGCGACGCGGTCGACGAGGTCGGCCAGGAGGGAGGCGCGCCAGGTGCTCCAGGCGGCGGGGCCGGTGGCCAGGGCGTCGGCCTCGGTGAGGGCGGCGAGCAGTTCGAGGGTGGCGGTGTCCCGGACGGCCTCGGCGACCATGCGGATGGTCTCGGGGTCGTCGAGGTCTCGGCGGGTGGCGGTGTCGATCAGCAGCAGGTGGTGGCGGACCAGCAGGGCGAGGGTGTCCACATCGGCGGGGCCGAAGCCGATCCGGGCTGCGACGTCGCGGGCGATCACCTCGCCGGCCTCGCTGTGGTCGCCGGGCCAGCCCTTGCCGATGTCGTGCAGGAGGGCCGCGGTCAGCAGCAGGTCGGGGCGGCCGACCCGGCGGGTGAGGCCGGACGCCTGGACTGCCGCCTCCACCAGGTGCCGGTCGACGGTGAAGCGGTGCACGGCGTTGCGCTGCGGGCGGCAGCGGACCCGTTCCCAGTCGGGGATGAGCCGGGTGATCAGCCCCTCGGCCTCCATGGCCTCCCAGACCGGCACGGTGGACTCGCCGGCGCCGAGCAGCGTGAGCAGTTGCTCGCGGGCCTCCGCGGGCCACGGCACGGGCAGCGGCCGGGACGCGGCCGCGAGCCGCCGTACCGCGTGCAGGGACAGCGGCAGGTCGGCCTGCGCGGCCGCGGCGGCGGCGCGCAGCGGCAGCACGGGGTCGCGGTCGGGCTTGGCGGCCAGCGCGAGCACCGCCTCGCCCTCCTGCTCCACGACGCCCTCGGCGAGCGGGACGCGCTCGGCCGCCGCCTGGGCGGTGGGGGTACGGCCGCGCCCGAGCAGGCTGCGGCGGCGCGGGCGGGACTCGCGGGCGCGCAGCACCCGGCCGACCTCGCGCCAGGTGACATCGGCGGCGTAGGAGATACGGCGGGCGGCTTCGTAGACCTGGCGGAGCAGGGCGTCGGCGTCGAGCAGGCCGAGGGCGCCCGCGATCTGGTCCTGCTCCTGGAGGGCGAGCCGGTCGGTGGCGCGGCCGGTGACCAGGTGGAGGGCGTCGCGGGTGTCGAGCAGCCGGGTGCGGGCCTCTTCGAGTCCTTCGCGGGGGGCGTCGGCGAGCCAGGACGCGGCGACGGCGCGCAGCGCGGTGGCGTCGCGCAGGCCGCCGCGGGCCTCCTTGAGGTCGGGTTCGAGCAGGTAGGACAGTTCGCCCTGGCGTTCGGCGCGTTCGGCGCACAACTCGTGCAGGGCGGGCAGCCGCTTCGGTGCCTGGTTGCGCCAGTCCGCCAGGACGGCGCTGCGCAGCCCGGAGGTGAGGGCCGCGTCGCCGGCGATGTGCCGGGCGTCCAGCAGGCCGAGTTGGACCTTCAGGTCGTCGGCGGCGGTCGTACGGGCTTCCGCCGGGGTGCGGACCGAGTGGTCGAGGGCCAGCCCGAGGTCCCATACGGGGTACCAGACCCGGTCGGCGAGGGCCGCGACGGATTTCGGGGAGTCGTGCAGCAGCAGCAGGTCGAGGTCGCTGCGCGGGGACAGTTCGCCGCGGCCGTAGCCGCCGACCGCGACCAGCGCCCAGTCGGTGGTGTCGGCCGCCTGGGCGGCTTCGGTGGCCAGGGCGGCCAGCCACCGGTCGGTGAGGGTGGCCAGGGCGGCACGGCGCGGCGGCCCGGGCTGCCCCTCGTCGGTGAGGAGGTGCAGCCGGGCCGCCGCGTAGCCGTGGCCTTGCGCTTCGACGCTGTCGGTCACTCGTGCTCCGCTGTCTTGTCGTCGGGCCGCGGCTCGGGGTGGCCCGGGCTTACGACCTGGGTCGTTACGACCTAGTGCCGTGACCGGCAAGGTTTGCCCGGTAGCGAGGTGTCCTGGTGCTCCCCCATGGCCTTCGGCGTGGGGGTGCCCCCAGGCCGCAAGGCGGCCGGAAGCCCTCGTAGTGGGTCTACCCGGGCTTTCGGCCAACGCTGGGGGCACTCCCCCTGGCTTCGCCGGGGGTGCCCCCAGCCACCGAAGGTAGGGGGAGGACGCGCGTGCCAGGGCGGCGAGCGGGGCAAACCTTGCCGGGAGGGGCACTAGGGTGCGATCTCGCTGATCCGCTCCCCATCGCGCCCAGGTCGTCAGAGCGCGTCGGGGCCGCGCTCGCCGGTGCGGACCCGGACGGCCGTGTCGACCGGCAGGCTCCACACCTTCCCGTCGCCGATCTTGCCTGTTCTGGCCGCCTTGACCACGACCTCGATGAGCTGTTCGGCGTCGGCGTCCTCGACGAGGACCTCGATCCGGATCTTCGGCACGAGGTCGACGGTGTACTCGGCGCCCCGGTAGACCTCGGTGTGGCCGCGCTGGCGGCCGTAGCCGCTGGCCTCGGTGACGGTGAGGCCCTGGACGCCGAACGCCTGGAGGGCTTCCTTGATCTCGTCGAGCCGGTGCGGCTTGACGACGGCGGTGATGAGTTTCACGCGTCCACCTTCTTGGTCACGATGGTCTCGACACCTGCGGGGGCCGCGTGGGCGACGCTGCCGACCCCGGTGAAGTCGTATGCGGTCTCCGCGTGCTCGGCCTGGTCGATGCCGCTGATCTCGACATCCTCGGAGACCCGGAAGCCCATCGCCATGTCGATGAGCTTGGCGAGGATCGCGGCGCAGACCAGGGAGTAGCCGAGGACCGAGAAGACCCCGATGGCCTGCACGCCGAGCTGGTGCCATCCGCCGCCGTAGAAGACGCCCTTGACGTCCTGGCCGACGCCGCCGGTGGCCAGCAGGCCGATCAGCAGGGAGCCGACGATGCCGCCGATCATGTGGACGCCGACCACGTCGAGCGAGTCGTCGTAGTTGAAGCGGTACTTCAGGCTGACCGCCGCCGCGCAGATGACGCCGGCGATGACGCCGACCGCTATGGCGCCCAGCGGGCTGACCGAGGCGCAGGAGGGCGTGATCGCGACCAGGCCGGCGACCGCGCCGGACGCGGCGCCCAGGGTGGTGAAGGAGCCGTGCCGCAGCCGCTCGTAGAGCAGCCAGCCCATCATCGCCGCGGCAGTGGCGATCTGGGTGTTGATGAAGACCGTCGACGCGACGCCGTCGGAGGTGATCTCCGAGCCGGCGTTGAATCCGAACCAGCCGAACCACAGCAGGCCGGCGCCGAGCATCACCCAGGGCATGCTGTGCGGGCGCATCGGGTCGCGCTTGAAGCCGACCCGCTTGCCGATGACGAGGATCACGCCGAGGGCCGCCGCACCCGCGTTGATGTGGACCGCGGTACCGCCGGCGAAGTCGATCACGCCCTTCTGGCCGAGCCAGCCGCCGCCCCAGACCCAGTGGGCCACCGGGAAGTACACCACCGTCGCCCACAGGGCGATGAACACCGACCAGGCGGTGAACTTGACCCGGTCGGCGAGCGCGCCGCTGATCAGTGCGGGGGTGATGATCGCGAACATCAGCTGGAACGCGGCGAACGCGAAGACCGGCGTGCCGGTCGCGCCCCACAGGTCGTCCGGCGCGATGTCCCGAAGGCCCAGCCAGCGCGTGCCGCCGATGAATCCGCCGTTGTCGCCGTCGAAGGCGAAGCTGAATCCGTAGCCGGTCCACAACAGCGTTATGACCCCGAGGCTGATGAAACTCATCATCAGCATGTTCAGGGCACTCTTCACACGGACCATGCCGCCGTAGAAGAACGCCAGCCCCGGTGTCATCAGCATCACGAGCGCGGAGCTCAGAAGCAGAAATGCGGTATTACCGGAGTCGAGCTTGGGCGCATCCGCGGCCAGTGTGATGATGGCTGGTGCCATCGGCGTCTCCTCGTCATCCGAACGGCCCGTGCGGGCGGTGCAGGGGTGGGCCGGTGTTGGCCTTGAGGTTGGCCGAGGCGGGTTTCACCCGATGCCATACGATGTTTCACCGTCGTGACGAAGAAGTCACCCGTGTTACGCGGAGATGAACCATCCGGGTGTTCGGTGAAGGATGTATACGGGTGGGAAAGAAGACCATCAGCCTGGCGCGGCGACTCCGCCGTACAGGGTCGCCGTTATGCCGATTCGGCGACTTCCGGGAGTTCCTCGGAAAGGCGCTCCGCGAGCTGGACCACCTCGGGCACGTCGCCGAAGTCGCGGACGGCCGCGTGGGTGGTCTTGCGGATGCGGGTACTGACGCGCTCGGAGCGGACCCGCTTGGCGACCCCTATCGCCTGCTCGGTGAAGTGCGCGGCCTGCTCGGGCTCGCGCTTCAGGAGCTGGACGGTGCCCATGCCGACCAGGTTGAGCGCATAGGCGCGCTGGTGGACCGGGTCCTCGCGGAAGCCGTCGACGGCCTCGCGCATCTCGGGCTCGGCGAGGGACGCGTAGGTGGGGCTGCGGCCGGCGACATAGGCGAGGTCGCGGTAGGAGTGCGCGTTCTCGGCGTGCAGTTCGGCCTTGGTGAAGAAGTCGATCCAGGCCGGCTCCTCGCCCGGGCGGGCGTCGGCGAAGGTGTCCTCGGCCATCCGGACCGCGCGGTGGCACTTGTTGACCTGGCCCATGTTGGCGTAGGCGCGGGCCTCCAGGGTGTAGAGCATCGACTGCGTGGCGGCGCCGGCCGAGTCGCGGCTGCCGTACTGGGCGAGGTGGATGAGTTCCAGGGCGTCGTCGGGGCGGTCCAGATGGATCATCTGGCGGCTCATGGAGGAGAGCACGAACGCGCCGAGCGGCCGGTCGCCGGCCTCCTTGGCGGCGTGCAGCGCGAGGACCAGGTACTTCTGGGCGGTGGGCTGAAGCCCCACGTCGTAGCTCATCCAGCCGGCGAGGGCGGCGAGGTCGGCGGTGATCCGGTACAGCCGGCGGGCGATGAGCTCGGGGTGCGCCTCCTGGAGCAGGTCGGTCACCTCGTGCAGCTGGCCGACGACGGCTTTACGGCGCAGCCCGCCGCCGCACTGGCTGTCCCACTCGCGGAACATCGCGGCGGTGGACTCCAGGAGTTGCAGCTCCTGTTCGGACAGCCGGGACGGGCGGCCGCCGTCGCGGCCCGCGGCCGGCGCGGCGGGGCGGGGGACGGACGAGCTGGGCACCAGCCAGCGCTGCATGGGTTCGAGCAGGGCGGGTCCCGCGGACAGGGCGAGGGAGGCGCCGAGGAATCCGCGGCGGCCGAGCATGAGGTCGCTGCGGGAGAACTCGTTGATGAGCTGGACGGTCTGCGGGCCGGCCCACGGCAGGTCGATGTCACCGCCGGAGGGCGGCTGTTGGGCGGAGCGCAGACCGAGGTCCTCGACGGGGACGACACACCCGAAGCGTTCGGAGAACAGCTCGGACAGGATGCGCGGGATGGGCTCCCGGGGCTGCTCGCCGTCCAGCCAGCGCCGCACTCTTGAGGTGTCCGTGCTGACGTGGTGTGCGCCCAACTGGCGGGCCCTGCGGTTGACTTGACGAGCGAGTTCGCCCTTGGACCAGCCGCTGCGCACGAACCAAGAGGTCAACTGCGCGTTGGGCTGCTTGTCCGCTGTACCGGTCACGGCCGCGCCCCCCATCCCGCCTCTGCTACCTACGTAGAGTAGCGCCCCGATCACCCGACCGGCGACCGCAATTGCGGAAACGCCACCATTCGCCACCCCATCGGATGAACTCCGCCGCGCCCGCAGGCGATTCACTTGACACATGCCGGTGGGGGAGGTGCTTTTCGAGTGCGTAACCAACGGCGGGCGCGATCCGTTGGAGGGGTCATGGTGTTCACGATCGACACAATGCGTGAGATGCGGCAGCACCGGACCGTCGTGCGGCACGCCGCGAGGGTGGCGGCGCTCCCCGGCGTGTGGAGTGCCGCGCGCCGCAAGGCGCGCACCGAGGTGTGCGACACCGTCGCCGAGTACACGGGGCTGTGCGGTTGGGCGGTGGTGCCGGGCGCCCGGGCCGACCGCGGCGGCGAGGCGTGTTCGTGCGGGGAGCCGCGCTGCAAGGAGCCGGGCGCGCACCCGCTGGACCCGGCGGCCGAAGTGCCGGCCGGCGCCGGGCCCGAGGCGGCCGCGCGGATGTGGGACCGGATGCCGGGCGCGTCGGTGCTGCTGCCGGCCGGGCGGACGTTCGACATCATCGACGTGGCCGAACTGCCGGGCCGGCGGGCGCTGGTGCGGCTGGAGCGGATGGGACTGCGGCTGGGGCCGGTGCTGCTCACGCCCACCGGGCGGGCGCAGTTCTTCGTGGCTCCGGGGGCCGCGGCCGAACTCCCCCACCTGCTCTACCGGATGGGCTGGGACGACGCGCGGCTCGACCTGCGCTGCCTCGGCCCGGGTGACCATGTCACAGCTCCCCCCTCGGACTTCGGCGGGCTCGGCCCGGTCCGCTGGCTGCGCGAACCCCGACTGGACTCGATGCCCCAGCCCCCCGAGGCCCGCCTCCTCCTGGGCACCTTGGCCTACGTGTCCCACCGCACGCGGGCCTGCGCGTAAGGCCGTCGTCCCGCCACGTACTCCGCTCATGTGTAAGGGGCGTCCATCCAGGTGGGCGCCCCTTACACATGGTCGCAACGCGACCGGGCTCTACTCCCCGATCAGGGCGTCGACGAATGCCTCCGGCTCGAACGGGGCGAGGTCGTCCGCGCCCTCGCCCAGGCCGATGAGCTTGACCGGGACGCCGAGTTCGCGCTGGACGGCGACCACGATGCCGCCCTTGGCGGTGCCGTCGAGCTTGGTGAGCACGATGCCGGTGATGTTCACCACCTCGGCGAAGACGCGGGCCTGCACCAGGCCGTTCTGACCGGTGGTGGCATCCAGGACGAGCAGCACCTCGTCGACCGGGCCGTGCTTCTCGACCACGCGCTTGACCTTGCCCAGTTCGTCCATCAGGCCGGTCTTGGTGTGCAGCCGCCCGGCGGTGTCGATCAGCACGGTGTCGGCGCCCTCGGCGATGCCCTCCTTGACCGCGTCGAACGCGACCGACGCGGGGTCGCCGCCCTCGGGGCCGCGGACGGTGCGCGCCCCGACGCGTTCGCCCCAGGTCTGGAGCTGGTCGGCGGCGGCGGCCCGGAAGGTGTCGGCCGCGCCCAGCACCACGCTGCGGCCGTCGGCGACCAGCACCCGGGCGAGCTTGCCGGTGGTGGTGGTCTTGCCGGTGCCGTTGACCCCGACGACCAGCACGACGGCCGGGGACTCCTCGTGGCTCTCGGTGTGCAGCGTACGGTCCAGCGTCGGGTCGACCAGCGTGACCAGTTCCTCCCGCAGCAGCGTGCGCAGTTCGTCGGGGGTGCGGGTGCCCAGTACGCGCACCCGGGTGCGCAGCCGCTCGACGAGCTCCTGGGTCGGGGTCACACCGACGTCGGCGGTGATGAGGGTGTCCTCGACCTCCTCCCAGGTGTCGTCGTCCAGCCGCTCCCGCGACAGCAGGGTGAGCAGGCCCTTGCCGAGCGAGTTCTGCGAACGGGACAGGCGGGAGCGCAGCCGTACCAGCCGACCCTCGGTCGGCTCGGGTTGCTCGACCACGACCTGCTCGGGGACCCCCACCTCCTCGGGGGCCTCGGGCGCGGCGGTCGCGCCCGGCAGCTCGACCTCCTCGATGGTCCTGCGGGACTCGTCCCGCGGGGTCTCGGCCTCGTCCCCGACATGCGGTTCGGCGGGAGGCTTGGTGATCGTCGGGGTGCTCGGCGGCGAGGGCGGCAGCTGCTGCTTCTTCTTGCGGCGGCTGCCGACCACCAGCCCGCCGGCCCCGAGGAGCACGACCAGGGCAATGACGACGACAAGGATGACGGTTTCCATAACCCGTCCAGTATCCCTACTCCGGCGTCGTCGCCGTCTCACCCGGGTCTTCCCGCGCCGCGGCGGTGGCGGAAAGGAGGCGGCGACGGACCCGGGCGCGTGGCAGCGGCGGCGCGGCGGAAGCGAGGGGCGTGGCAGTGGCGGGGAACGCGGCGCCTCGGCCGGTCCGCGAACTCCGGACGGCGCCGGCCCGCGTGCGTACGCTCAACCCGCCCGCAGGCCGCGGTCGGCGAAGGCGATCAGCCACTCGAAGCTCTCGTCGATTTCGGCGCTCCACTGGAAGCCGTTGGCCGCCTGCAACGTCGCGAAGCCGTGGAGGAGGCTGCGCAGCATGCGTAGCGCGTGGTCCACGTCGGACGGTGCGAGGTCGTAGCCGCGCAGCACCGCCTTGAACGCGTCGAGCCAGCGCCGGCCCGCGGTGGCCAGCGGGTCGTCCGGTCCTGACGGTTCCATGCCGATCGTCGCGGCGTAGCGGCCGGGGTGTTCCAGGACGAAGGCGCGGAAGGCGCGCGCCGCGGCCGCCAGGGCGTCGCGGCCCGCGTACCCCTGGACCGCGCCGCCTGTGACGTCCGCGACCTCGTTCAACGCCAGGACCGCGATGCGCCGGTTGAGGTCGTCCTGGCCGGCCACGTGCTTGTACAGGGACGGGGTGCGCACGCCCAGCCGCTCGGCCAGCGAACCCATCGTCAGCCGGGCGAGGCCCACTTCGTCGGCGAGGGCGGCACCGGCCGCGACCACGGTCCCCTGGTTCAGGCCGGCCCTAGGCACGGGCGGCGTCCGTACGGAGGAAGTCGAGCACGAGCGAGACCACCTGGTCGGGGAACTGGTCGTGCGGGTAGTGCCCGGCGCCCTCGATCATCTCCAGGCGCCCGAGGCCCGACGGCAGGGCGTCGATGATCGCCGAACCCTCGGCGTGCGGGTCGGCCCAGTCGGGGTCGAGTGTGCCCATCACGACCAGGACCGGGGAACTGACGTTGCCGAGCTGCGCGCCGGCGTCCGTCGGGGCGCTGCGGCCCATGCCCTGCATCGCCTTCATCCGGCCCGGCTCGCGCATCAGGGCGTCGATCCGGCCGAGCCGCTCGGCCCAGTCGGCCGGCTTCACGCCGGGGTAGGCCACGTCGAGGTACGACCGCCACAGCCGCACGCTGCCGAAGACGCCCGTGCCGAGCAGCCGCAGCATGCCCTGCCGGAAGCGCTTCACCCGCAGGTCGCCCAGCCGGATCGACTGCTTGCGGGTGACCGGCCCGAGCTCGACCACCGCGCTGATCAGCTCGGGCTCCTGGGCCGCGGCGATGGTGGCGGCGCCGCCGGAGATCGAGTGCCCGACGAGCACGGCCGGGCCGCCCAGGTGCCGGACCACCGCGAGCAGATCACCGGCGACGGCCGTACGGCTCCAGGCCGGCCACTGCACGCTGGACTCGCCGCAGCCCCGCAGGTCCACCGCGGCGACCCGGTAGCCCGCCGCCACCAGCGCCGGCGTCACCGCGCGGTACGCGGCACGGCTGTCCCCCATCCCGTGCGCGAGAACGATCAGCGGGCCGGTCCCCGCCACCTCGTAAGCGATCGTGCCGCCATCGACGGCAAGGTACTCGGTCATGGCATCCCCTGAACTCGGTCTTGGCTAACTCTGTTAGCTAAAAGCTAATCCCATTAACCAACCTTGTCAACGCCGAGCCCTCGGTGGTGGCCAGGAGGCATACGAGGAACGTGCATCGGGCCCCGGGCGCCGTTCCCGCACCTACCTACAATTGCGCGGTGGACGTCAACCGCATGCCGGCTGCCGAGGTGTCGGTCTCCCCGGAGCTGGTGCGCCGGCTGCTGACCGACCAGCACCCCGATCTGGCCGGACTCGACATCAAGGTGCTGGCCAACGGGTGGGACAACCTGGTCTGCCGGCTCGGCTGCGACTACCTGGTGCGCCTTCCCCGGCGGGCCGCGTCCGCCGGACTCGTGGTGAACGAACAGCACTGGCTGCCCGGCCTCGCCGACCGTCTTCCGTTGCCCGTTCCGGCACCGGTGCGCACCGGGCGGCCGGGGCACGGGTATCCCTGGGCCTGGAGCGTGTTGCCGTTCTTCCCCGGGGACATCGCGGCCCGCACGCCGCCGGCCGATCCGGGAGAGGCCGCGCCCGCCCTTGCCCGATTCCTGGCGGCCCTGCACCTACCGGCACCGGCCGACGCCCCCGTCAACTCCTCGCGCGGAATCCCGCTCGCCGGCCGGTCCGCCGGGGTGATGGCCCAACTGCCTCACCTCGACGACCCGGCCGAGCGGGCCGCCGTGCTGCGGGTGTGGGAGAGCGCCGCCGCCGCGCCCGAGTGGGACGGCCCGCCCGTATGGCTGCACGGCGATCTGCACCCCGCGAACATCCTGGTCGACCGCGGCAGGGTCGGCGCCGTGATCGACTTCGGCGACATCACCGCCGGGGACCCCGCCACCGACCTGGCAGTCGCCTGGATGATCCTGCCCGCGCCGCAGCGCACGGAGTTCCGGAGCGCGTACGGCCGCGCCGACAACAGCACATGGGCGCGAGCACGGGGGTGGGCGCTGGCGCTGGCCCTGGTCTTCCTGACCCACTCCGCCGACAACCCGCTGATGGCCAGGATCGGCCGCCGCACCTTGAACGCGGTGCTGGACCAGGAGCCGGGATCGAAGGAGGCCGGATCGAACGAGACGGGCGAAGGCGCTCCCTCTTCCCCTGGACTGCCCGCCCCTTGAAGCGAACCAGCAGTCGCGGGCGGTCGCACCGCCCTATCTTTGGCTGATGCGCACACACCGTACCGACCGCCCGGCCGATCTCGACGTGGTCCGCGAGTCCTATGACCGCGTGGCCGACAACTACGCCCAGATGGTGGTGACGACGGGACTCGGCGACATACGTCGGTATCCCTGGCTCAAGGCGCCGATCGACGCCTTCGCCGACACCGTGAGCGGGCTCGGCCCCGTCCTCGACGTCGGCTGCGGCCCCGGAACCGTGACCGCCTACCTCGCCGAACGCGGACTCGACGTGTCCGGGGTCGATCTCTCCCCCCGCATGATCGAGAACGCGCGCCGCCTTCACCCGGAATGCCGTTTCGACGTCGCCTCCGCCACCGAACTCGACCTTGCCGAAGCATCCCTTGGCGGAGTGCTCGGCTGGTGGTCGCTGTTCAACCTCCCCCGTGACGTCCTTCCGCAGGTTCTCGCCGAGTTCGCGCGCGCCCTGAAGCCCGGCGGACACTTCATCACGGCAACCCACGTCGGCGACGAAGACGCGGTACGCACCGAGGCGTACGGCGGTGTGGCCGTTCGCTGGACCACGCACAAGTGGCAGCCGGAACAACTCGTGGACCTGATCGAGCAGGCCGGCCTGCACCCGGTCGCCGAACTCCGGCTCCCCGCGGATGAGCAGAGCGGCCCGTGTGTGGTCGTCATGGCGAAGCGACCCGGCTGACCATCGGGCATCGGCAACGGGTCCCGCGCCGGGCAACACTCCCCCGGCCGACCGTTCCGCCTCTCCACATGTCGTTGGGCCGGCAGGTCAACGAAGCGTGGCCAGCGGCAGATCGGGCAGCCGGGGGTGCCGCAGGCGCTGGCCCTCGGCATCGACGCACAGGGTGAAGGTCTCCGGCCCGGGCCGGCCCGCCTCGTCGTACGCGGTGAGGACCGTCTCGACGCGGTCCCACAAGTGGGCCGGGCCGGCCTCGCGCACCTCCCAACCGTCCCGACCGTCCCGACTGTCGGCCGTTCGCGTGAGGGCGGCGGCGGAGCCGGTGACGACGTCGATCAGGTGAACCGCGTCGCCGACGACGAGCAACTGCGCGTTCGGCACCGCGCATTGGGCGAGGAACCGCAGGTGGAACGCTTCCTCGGTGGCGGCGGTGATCCGCTCGGGGGAATGCCGCGCCGCTCGCCCGGTCGTCGGCAGGCCGGCGCTCCAGTGGGCGGGGTTGCCGAACGCCGGGGCCGCGTGGGCGCGCGCCGACATGAACGAGACGGCGCCGCCCAGCAAGTGGCCCTCGGCGCTGCCGTTCTCGCTCACGCCGAGCAGGACGCGGGCGTATCCGTAGAGCCAACCCGAGAGGGTCAGCAGGATCTTTCCGCCCGGGCGGGTCTGTGCGAGCAGCGCGGGCGGGACGAAGCGGAAGGAGCAGGCGGCCACGATCCGGTCGAAGCGTGCCTCGGGCCAGTAGCCGTACAGCCCGTCGGCCACCGCCAGGGTCGGGGTGTAGCCGCAGCCGTACAACGCGTCGGCGGCCTGCCCCAACCGGCAGCCGTCCACCTCGATGGACGTCACAGCGGCCGAGCCGAGGGGTTCACACGCGAGCGCGGTCGAATAACCGGTGCCCGTACCGATCTCCAGCACCTCATGCCCTTCCCGCACCTCCGCGTCCGCCCACATCCGCGCCACCAGCGACGGAAGCGTGCTGGAGGACGTCGGCGCTCCACCATGCCGTACGGACGGTGCCCGCCGGTCCGGCTCCTCCCCGTCGAACTGGGTGATGAGGGTGGTGTCGGAGTACGCGGCGGGCAGCCATCGCGCGTAGTCCCGCGCGGCGGTGACCGGTTCCCACACCGTCAGGCCCTGCGCGTCGCGTTCCTCCGCGGGCAGGTAGAACCCGGGGACGAAGCGGTGCCGCGGCACGACGGCGACCGCCTCGCACCAACCCGGATCGGCCGACTCGCGCCCGCCCGCGAGACTTTGGGCCAGCGCTTCCCGCAGGCGTGCCGCGTCGGCCTCGATGTCGGCGGGTGTACTCACGACGTGCTCCGTTCTGCGAGGCTCGGGTGCCTCAGTCGACCCGCAACTCGTAGTGGAGCCGTTGGGTGGTGGCGCGGAAAGCCGATACGTCGACTTGAAAGGCGGTGCCGTCTGCGTCGAGGGTGACGCGGACCAGTTCGAGGACGGGTTCGGCCGCGGTAAGGCCGAGGGCTTCCTGCTCGGCCGGCAGCGGCAGCCGGGCGCGGACGTCTTCGCGTACGGTGCGGGCGCGGTAGCCGAGCTCGGCAAGCAGGGTGACGGCGCCGCCGCGGATCTTCGCGGTCCCGGCCAGCGCCGTGCCGCGTGCGACGCCCACCGGGTAGTAGGTCACGGTCACTTCGGTGGGTTCGCCGTCCAGCAGGATCACCCGGCACCGCTCGATCACGGCTTCGCCCTCACCCACTCCGAGGAGCGCGGCCACTTCCGCGGGGGCCGCCGTCTCCCCGGCCCGCACGATCCGCTGCGAGCCGGTCCGGCCACGGGCCGCCGTCTCCGCGCTCCACGCGTCCCGCTCCCCTTCGCCGCGCGCCCGCACGTACGGCGCCGACCCGTGCACCCATTCTTTGCCGGCGCCCATCGGCTCGGCTCCTCCCGTTTCCATGCCCCTCGCTGCCGCGACCGCCCAACCTCAGACCACGCCGAAATCGACGGCGCCGGAACGGACCAGGTCCACGAAGGAGGCCCACTCCGTGGAGGTGACGAGGAGAGCTGAGCCCGCCTTGTCCTTGGAGTCGCGTATGCCGACCGCGTGCGCGAGCGGGGCGACCTCGACACAGTTGTTCGTGCTGCCGCTGTAGCTGGACTTGCGCCAGCCGCCCGTGTACTCATCGCTCGGCATGCCCGTGATCTCTCCTCGCTGCTGCCGAAGTGCACTGCATCGACCGTGGCAGCACAATGCCCCGGCGGCGAGGCCAGAACGCGTCAAACGTACGGCCCCGCCTGGTCGGTGCGATCATGTGCGGCCCGGGCTCAGACCACGCCGAAATCGACGGCGCCGGAACGGACCAGGTCCACGAAGGAGGCCCACTCCGTGGAGGTGACGAGGAGAGCCGAGCCCGCCTTGTCCTTGGAGTCGCGTATGCCGACCGCGCGAGTGAGCGGGGCAACCTCGACGCAGGAGCCTCCGGAGTCGTTGCTGTAGGAGGACTTGAACCAGCGGGACTCGTCGGCCAGATCGGGGGCCAGGATGTTCGCGTTGATGGCTACGTCCATTCTGTCGCTAGCTTGTTCAGGAAGCCGGCCGTGCGAGCCGGTGGCAGGGCGCTGTCGCGCATCGCGTCAAACCGGCGGATGGTCCGCAGCACGTCTCGGCGCTCGTCGGACACGCTGATGGTGTTCCACTGGTCCGCCTGTACGACAGGATCAAGTGTCTCGCAGAAGTCCAGGATTGCGAAGTTGCTCTCCGAGCGGTAACTCACCACGTCGTGCGGCAGGATCTGCACTGTCACGTTCTCCAACTCGGCCAGTCGCACGATCTCCGCGAACTGCTCGCGCATCACCTGGGGACCACCCACCAGGCGGCGCACCGCCGTCTCGTCCATGATGACGCGCAGCTTCAACGGGCCCTCCGCACGAGTGATCAACTCCTTTCGCTCGGTGCGGAGTTGGATATTCGACTCGACGTACTCCGTGGTCGTCTCATCAATCGGCTTGGCAATCATGTAAAGCGCACGTGCGTACGCCTCGGTCTGGAGCAGCCCGAACACGAAGCTCGGCTGGAAGACGCGCATCGCCTCCGCGTCCTCTTCCAAGCCTCGATACGTCGGCATCTTCGAGGGCATGTACGCCTTGTACGGGGTCCAGGGCTCCTTGCTCAGGGACTCGCGGTGGAGTTGGAGCAGGGTCTCGCGGTCGCCCTTGGCCATGTCGAGGTCGTAGTAGTCGATCAGCGCTTCGAGGTCGCCGACGCGGGGCAGGTCATTCTCCCCGATCTCGACCCGGGCGAGCTTGCTGTGCGAGAACTTCAGGGCCTTGGCGACCTCTTGGATCGTGAGGCCCCGCTTCTCCCGGAGCTTGCGCAACTCCTTGCCCAGCTCTCTCCTCCGGAACGTCGCTCCACGCTTCGCTGCCACGCGACATCCCCTCCTTTTCGTGTCGGTCCCGCCGGGGTTCGTGTGAGTGGTCCGGAAGGCACCTGTCGGGTGCCGACGTGGGTCGTGCCGGGGTGCGCTCCGCCCACAGTCCGGTGTTGGCTGTGCGGTTGTTACTGATCGGGCATTTGCCAATTTTGACTATGCGAACGACTCGCTTGCACAGCAATTGGCACATGCGCGAACGTAGTTGACGTTGCACCAGGAAACCTCACGGACAACCCAGGTGAGGAGCAATCACCCTTGGTCAATGTTCGCCGACAAAACACCCATGCCCGAAACGCCATCGAGGAGCCCTCGCCCATGTCCCTGAACGCCGGCCGATTTTCGGCGAAACTGCTGGACCCGACGCTGTCCGCGCGGTCGCTGTACGGGGCCGAGTTGAGGTACTTCCGGGAGCGGGCCGGGCTGACGTTGGAGGAGTTGGCGGACCGGCTGCACATCGAGATGTCGTTCCTCGCCCGGATCGAGCAGGGGGAACGGCGGCTGGCCGACGAGTTGGCGCGGGCGGTGGACGAAATCCTCGGCACCGGCGGCTTCTTCGCGCGGAACCTGGTGGTCGCCCGCTCCGCGCCCGCCCCCGGTCGGCTCACCCCGCTCGCGGAGTGGGAGTGGCTGGCGACCGCCATCCGGGAGTGGGACGCCGCGCTCGTGCCGGGCCTGCTCCAGACGGACGCGTACGCCGCAGCCGTCGCGAAGACGTACGCCGCGCTGCTGGCGGACCGCCCCACCCGGCACCGTTGGGAGGCGAGGCTGTCGCGGACCCCCGTGCTGATGGACCCGCGCGGCCCCCGCTACACCGGGGTGCTCGGCGAGGCCGCGCTACGCCGCCCGCTCGGCGGTCCCGCCGCCATGGCGGGGCAACTCCACCACCTCGCCGATCTGGTCCGCCGCGACCGCATCACGCTGCACGTCCTCCCGCTGACCGCCCCCCCGCACCCCGCCGCCACGGACGGGGCGTTGCGCATCATGACGTACGCCGAAGAGAACCCCACGCTGCACTTCACCGCTCACCACACCGGCACCCACCAGACCGACTCCGCCGCCGTCGCCCTCGCCCACCTCACCCACGACCTGCTCGCCGACGCCGCGCTGCCCCCGGCGCAGTCGCTGAGCCTGATCGAGACGGCCGCGGCCGGATACGAGCAGCAGCCGGAACCGGAACCGGCGCGGCCCAAGCCCGCCGCGCGAACCACCGCAAGGAACTCGGCCGCATCATGACCGCGCACCCCACCGACCCCGTAGACCGCGCCCACGAAATGGGTATCTACAAGCGCTACTTCGACCTCATCACGGCCGGCCGCAAGACCACTGAGATCCGCGTGAACGACTCCAGTCGCCGCAAGATCAAGGAGGGTTCGCCGATCCGGTTCCGCCGCCAGGGCGGCGAAGTCCTGACCCGGGTCGTACGCGTCGCCCGCTACGTCACCTTCGACGAGATGTTCGACCACGAGGACATCGCGTCGGTCAACCCGCTGGCCACCCGCGACGAACAACTCGCGAACATCCGCCAGATCTATCCACCCGAACGCGAAGCCCTCGGGGTCGTCGCCCTCGGGTTCGAGTTGGTCGGCCCACCCCGCACCAGGTGAGCCGCCGCCACCCGTGCGAGGCCGACAACCCGGTCCCCGGTAGCGCCCCGCCGGACCCGTACGACCGCCTCACGTGCGTCGAGCCCGGCCGGAAGACCGGCTCGGCCGAGCCACACGTCAGCCCATCTCCACCACACCCGCGTCGGGATGCCGGATCGCGTTGTGCCCGGACGGTGGCAACCGGTCCTCACGACACAGTGCCGCCCGGGGTGAGGATTTCCATGAGATGTCCGTCGGGGTCGTGGAAGTAGGTGCCCCTGCGGCCTATGGCGCCCCTACCGTGATAGATCTGCCCAATCTCCTGGCATGCGGGATCGCCGTAGTGGGTGATTCCGCCGCGCTGGATGCGGGCGAGGGCGGCGTCGAACTCCTGCTCACTGACCATGAACGCGTAGTGGTGCGGCTCAAAGTCGTCCGACTGGTCGTAGTCCAGGCTGACCTGGTTGGCCAGCGTGACCGGCGTGAAGTGCGCCACCGGCGGATCGACGCTCAGGCCGAGGATTCCGGCCAGGAACTGCGCCGAGGCTTGCGGGTCACGGGCGGGGACGATGGTGTGATTCAGTTCCACGGCCATGGGGACTCCTCTTCAGGGACGGGCAGTGCGTGGTGGGGTGTTCGGCGGCCTCGGCGACCCGGCATGGCGCATGGATGCGTGACCGCCCAGGGGAGGTCAGGGCTACTCCGGCCGACCAGCTACGGCTACGGCTGCCGTGTCACACCTCGATCTGCTCGAAGATGTGCGGGTACGACACGACGTCGTCGGAGAACTCGGCCGCCATGCGCTGGAACTCCGGGCTGCCGAACGCCGTGGCGAGCGCCTCGGTCGACTCCCAGACCGCGACGTTCATCAGCAGCTGACTGCCCGCCGTTCCCTTGTGCATCTGCAGGGAGACGAATCCCGGCTGAGTATTCATGAACTCCGCCTGCCTCCGAAAGAGGGCCAGGAACGCTTCGGTCCTCTCCTTCGGGACGAAGAAGGTGTTGGCCAGGACGATGGGCCCGGTCTCCTCCTTGAACTGCGCGAACATCGGCGTATTCGGGTCCAGACTCTGCAACGCGTAGACGACGTAGGTGCCCGAGAGGTTCCAGTCCGACAGGCTCGGGAAGCTCGCGGTGATGGCCCAGTTGGCGATCCACTGCGCGGAGGCGGCGACGCCGAGGGCCGCGGCGCGGATCTTGTCGGGGAACATCTCGCCGAGGAAGACCCAGACGACGACGCCCCAGGACAGGGCGAAGAAGAGCACGAAGCAGTGGGCGGCGACGAGGGCGACGGTGCCCTCGGCGTTCGGGAGGGTCGCGCCGTGCTTGGCGGAGAACGCCCAGGCTCCGAGCGCGAGGGCGATGGCCATGCCGGTGGCGCATCCCACCGAGGAAAGCAAGGACGCGGCGGCCCCGCACATTCGGTCCATGAACGATCAGACGGCTTGAGCGGCCGCCCGCTTGCCGTCCCGGAGCCGCTGGCTGATCACCTTGGACACGCCGTCACCCTGCATCGATACTCCGTACAGGGCATCGGCGACCTCCATCGTCCGCTTCTGATGCGTGATCACGATGAGTTGCGAACTCTCCTGGAGCTCCTCCATGATCCGGATCAGCCGTTGCAGGTTGGTGTCGTCGAGCGCCGCCTCGACCTCGTCCATCACATAGAACGGGCTCGGCCGCGCCTTGAAGATCGACACCAGCATCGCCACCGCGGTCAGCGAGCGCTCACCACCCGACAGCAGCGACAGCCGCTTCACCTTCTTCCCCGGCGGCCGCGCCTCGACCTCCACCCCCGTGGTGAGCATGTTCTCCGGGTCGGTCAGCAACAGCCGGCCCTCGCCGCCCGGGAAGAGCCGCGAGAAGACGCCCTCGAACTCGCGGGCGGTGTCGTGGAAGGCGGCGGCGAAGACCTGCTCCACCCGCTCGTCGACGTCCTTGATCACCTGGAGCAGGTCGGCGCGGGTCTTGCGCAGGTCCTCCAACTGCTCGGTGAGGAACTTGTGTCGCTCCTCCAGGGCCGCGAACTCCTCCAGCGCCAGCGGATTGACCTTGCCGAGCTGCGCATACGCCTTCTCCGCCGCCTTGAGCCGCTTCTCCTGCTCGGCACGGACATACGGCACCGGCTGGTTGCGCGGGTGCTCCGGGTCGTCGGGGAGCACCTCGCCCTCGGCGGGCGGCGAGGGCGGCACCGGCAGTTCCGGGCCGTACTCGGCGACCAGGCCGGCCGGCTCCATGCCGTGCTCCTCCAGCGCCTTCGCCTCCAACTGCTCGATCCGCAGCCGCTTCTCGGCGCCCAGCACCTCGCCCTTGTGCACGTCCCCGGTCAGCCGGTCCAGTTCGGACTTCAGCTCCCGGCCGCGGCGGCGCTCGGTGCCGAGTTCCGCCTCCCGCTCGGCCCTGGCCCGCTCGGCCGCGACCCGCTCGGCCTCGGCCCGGCCCAGCGAGACCTGCACGCACTCCAGCAGCCCGCGCGCACCGGCCAGTACGGCCGCCGCCACCGACGCCTCGTACGCCAGCCGGGCCCGGCGCCGCTCGGCCCGCGCCCTGGTCTCCCGCTCGGCGCGGGCCGCCCGGTCCAACCCGTCGGCCCGCCCGGCCAGGCTCTTGACCCGCTCCTCGTGGGTCCGCACCTGTAGGCGCGCCTCCATCTCCGTCTGCCGTGCGTTCGCGCCATCGGCGGCCAGCCGATCCCGGGCGAAGGTGTCCGGCTCCTCCTCACCCGGCTCCTCCTGCGCCTCGCTCAGCCGGTACGACAACTCCTCGAACTCCTCGCGCGCCGCGGCCAGTGACTCCTCGGCGCGCAGCACGGCCGCCGCCGCGCGGTCCGCCTCCCCCGCCGCCGCCCGCGCCTGGCCGCCGTACCTGCCGAGTTGCTGCGCCACCGACGACTTCGCCTTCTCCGCCGCCCTGCGCCGCTGCCCCAGCTCGTCGACTTCCCGCGCCGCCGCGGCCCTGCGCTCCTTGGCGGCCTGCTGGCGCTCGGCCAGCTCCGCGCACTGATCCGCCAACCGCTCCAGCTCGGCGCTCGCCTCGTCCACCTGCGCCTGCACCTCCAGGACGCTGGGCGCCTTCGCCGAACCGCCCTGCGCCAGGTGCGCGGCCAGCACATCGCCCTCGGCGGTCACCGCGGTCAGCTCCGGATGCCGGGTGACCAGCGCCTCGGCGTCCTCCAGCGTCGCCACCACCACGAACCCGTGCAGCAACCGCCGCACCGCGGGCAGCAGATCGGCGTCCGCGGCCACCAACTCCACGGCGTGGCGCGCCTGCGCGGGCAGCCCGCCGCCTTCGGGCCGCGGGGCCGGCAACCCGGGCGCCGTGACGGCCGACGCGATACGGTCGCCGACCGTACGATCACCAACCGTACGATCACCGGCCGCGTCCCCGGCGCCGGGTGCGGCGACTCCCCCGCCGGGCACCGCGGGCCCCGGCACCGAGCCGGCATCGCGGGGGGAGCCGTGGCCGAAGTCACGACCAGGGTCCGTACGATCTCCCGCCGTCTGAACGGGCAGCACCGCCTCGGTGGACCCGGACGGCCCGGACGCGGGTGTGGCCGCGGGTGGCGCGGCGAGCAGCAGCGCGGCGCGGCCGCCATCCTCCTTGCGCAGCAGTCGCAGCGCCTCCGCGGCCGCGGCCGGGCCGGTGACGGCAACCGCGTCGGCGGCGACGCCCAGGGCGGCGGCGACCGGGACCTCGTAGCCGGGGGTGACCCGCAGCAGCGCGGCGGCGGAGCCGAGGACACCGGCGAGACCGTCCGGTGCGCCGGCCCGCGCCAGCAGCGCACCGGTGCCGTCCTTACGGCGCAGCGACGGGGCGAGGGCGTCGCGGCGGGCGGCGACCGCGGCGCGCCGGCGCTCCGCGGTGGTGGCGGCCTCCCGGGCGGTGCTGAACTCCTCCTCCGCGGCGGCCTGCGCGGCGCGCGCGGCCTCGAAGCAGGCGTCGAGTTCGGTGTCGTCGGCGTCCAGGCCCTCGACCTGGGCGCGCAGTTCTTCGTACTCGGCCTGCGCGGACTCGGCACGGTCGCGGGCCTCGTCACGGGCGGAGGCGAGCCGGCCGATCTCGGCCTCGGCCGAGCCGGCCTTCGAACGGGCCGCATTGACCTGCGCGTTCAGCCGGGCCAGGCCCTCACGGCGGTCGGCGATGGCGCGGGCGGCGACCCGTAGCCGGGTCTCCTCCTCGGCGAGCCGCCGCTCGAGTTCGGCACGGTGGCCGACGGTGTCCTCCAGGGCGCGCTCGGCCGCGTCGAGCGCCTCGACGAGTTCGGCCTCCTGCTCCCGGATACGGGCGGCCTCGCGCTCCATGTCCTCCGGGTCCCGGCCGCGCCGCTCCTCGGCGGGCTGACCGACGGAGTGCCGGTGGCGCTGCTCGGCCAGCCCGATGGTGCCGCGCACCCGCTCGGTGAGCTGGGACAGGGCGTACCAGGTGGCCTGGGCGTCGTTGACCCGCGGGGTCAGGGCCCGCACCTGCTCCTCCAGGCGGGCCTCGCGCTGCACGGCGGCGGCGAGTTCGCTCTCGACGGCGCCCCTGCGCTCCTTGAGGGCGGCCTCGTCGGCGACTTCGGCGCGCAGCGCCTCGCGCAACGTCACCAGGTCGTCGGCGAGCAGCCGCAGCCGGGCGTCGCGCAGGTCGGCCTGGATGACGGCGGCGCGGCGGGCGACCTGGGCCTGGCGGCCGAGCGGCTTGAGCTGGCGGCGCAGTTCACCGGTGAGGTCGGTGACGCGGGCGAGGTTGGCCTGCATCGCGTCGAGCTTCCGCAGCGCCTTCTCCTTGCGCTTGCGGTGCTTGAGGACGCCGGCCGCCTCCTCGATGAAGGCGCGGCGGCCCATCGGGTCGGCGTGCAGCACGGAGTCCAGCCGGCCCTGGCCGACGATCACGTGCATCTCGCGGCCGATGCCGGAGTCGGAGAGGAGTTCCTGGATGTCGAGCAGCCGGCAGGTGTCGCCGTTGAGCTGGTACTCGCTGCCGCCGTTGCGGAACATGATCCGGGTGATGGTGACTTCGGCGTAGTCGATGGGCAGCACGCCGTCGGTGTTGTCGATGGTCAGCGACACCTCGGCGCGGCCCAGCGGGGGGCGGCCGGTGGTGCCGGCGAAGATCACGTCCTCCATCTTGCCGCCGCGCAGCGACTTGGCACCCTGTTCGCCCATCACCCAGGAAAGCGCGTCCACTACATTGGACTTGCCGGAGCCGTTGGGCCCGACGACGCAGGTGATTCCGGGTTCGAAGCGCAGCGTCGTCGCGGAGGCGAACGACTTGAAGCCGCGCAGCGTGAGGCTCTTGAGATGCACGCCGGTCGACTCTACCCGCCGGGTGCGGTTTCACCGAGGAATATGCAGGGCAGATCAGACGTAGAACCGGGGCAACGGGTGATCATCAAGCATTGTGAAGCGTTCGAAGGGGAGGCGAGGGGGCAGGGAGCAGCCGGGGTGGCGCGCAGTTCGCGACACGACGAAGGGACGCCGAGAAGGCGTCCCTTGAAGTGCCGTAGTCATATCCCATTGCGGCGATACGCAACGGTAATATGCGAGGGCATGTCGCGCGGCCAGCGCACGCGATGAATGTTCAGTGGTGAATGTCCGTTGGCGAACGTCCACTGATGAAAGTCCAGCTGCGTATTCACTCGATGAACGTGCGCATGAACGTGCGCATGAACGTGTGCGTTGCGCAGATAAGCACGCATCAGACGCGCATACGAGCACGCACGTAGGGGCACGTACCCATCGGGGAGAACGCGACGGTGAACGCGGTGAACAGAAACGCGTAGAACAGGTTGAACACAGGGGCGGGTCCCAAGGACGCCGTCCGGCGATATCGGTGGAGGGAGATTCCCGTCACCCGCCGGATCAGGCGAGCGCGGGCTCCGCGCGAGTGACGTCGATGCTGTTGAGCAGCGACTCTTCACGCGATGCGACAGCCAGGGCGTCATTCTCCGCCTGCATGCGGATCAGCTCGGACTCGAGGTCCTGGACGCGCTGCTGAAGCCTTCGCATCTCGGCGAGGAGTCGCGGGTCGGGACCGCCGACGTAACCGAGAAGCGCCTTTGCCATGATGGATGGTCCTCCACGCTGAGTGACCGACCGGGGCGGGTGGGTCGTGGG